>JANNUI010000094.1:0-2528 GCA_031395125.1 Chitinophagaceae bacterium
TATTGGCGCCGATGATGCTTTGTGCATTGATCACTCCGAGATACTCCTGTACCGGTCTGCCGTCAACGGCGCTGGTGGTGGTCATTAACATGTGATTGATTTTATTTTAATTGTTCAAAAATAGCTTTTAACTCAACATGCTCCGCAACCGGTGAATTTTTTGATGCTTCCCGGATATTACTGATGCGTTTGTCAATATCCGGGTGGCTGCCCAGGAATTCAGGCAATGCTGAACCCGGGGCAGACTGCTTCAGGTGCAGGAACAGGTCTTCGAATCCTTTTGGGTCGATTTTCCTTTGCGTAAGTATCTGCAACCCTTCCGTGTCGGCTTCTTTTTCCAGGTTGCGGGAGTATTTCAGGTTCTTCAGGTTGTCGGCATGGTTGACCAGCACATTGGTAACGGTTCCAAATTTTCCGAACAATAAACCGATAAAAACCTTTGAACCCAGGCTGCGAAAGATCCTTTTAGTTGAATGCTTATTATTGATATGGGTGAACTCATGGCATAGCAATGCCGCCAGTTCCGGGTAAGACCGAACCTGCTGCAACAACGCCTTGTACACCACGATGCGTCCGCCGGGCAGGGCAAAGGCATTTACCGTATTATCATTGACTACAGAGATCCGGATACTATAGGCTGTAGGTACGTCCATCGTACTGAAAAATTCATTCAAAACTGCTGAAGCAGCTTTATCCTCCTGTTCATTCAGACCGAGTGCATCATACACGGCATCGCCTAACTGCTGTTCTGTTTTTACAGAAACTTTAGAGGCCAATTTTTGAGAAAGCCAGGGCACGAACAGTAAATAAAGCAATACCAATAGACCTGCTATACCGAGGAAAAGCAAACTGTTTCGTATCCACTCCCGCCCGCTGCTCTTTTTGTGCCAGGGTTTTTGCCTTTCCGCCTGCATGGATTTGACAAAATTGGCGGCATCGTTGCCTTCGATCAGCAGTTCACCCGGAAGTTTGCTGTTACGCAGTTGGGTGGTTTGCCTGGCAAGATCAAAATGGGTATCCACATCCCGCAGGAGCCAGTTCAGCATGATACTGCTTCCGTCGGCTCCTCTATAACCTATGCTGAGATTCTTATCGAATACCAGCACGGTACATTCTGAAGCTGCTGTGCCGGAGGATGAATAAAAACCAAAATAGCTTTTCATTTTACTTGCTGATTCAGCATGTAAAGATAACCGAAACCTCCTCTCAGCACGAAAAGCCGATGCAACAATTCATCTTTGACTTTGTTATTTGCCCGGAAAACAAAACCTTTGCACACTTTCTATGGTACAGGCCTATAACTTTCTTGCCTCCTGGCAACTCTTTCCCGAAAAGGGAACCTACGAATATGGCGAACGGCCCAAAAGCGCTATTTATAAAATAGAAGCCGTGGCAGATAAGAGAGAGCTGACTATATATCACAACTGGGTCTCATTAGAAAACCAGGCTTTTGCTTCCTCGTACGCTATTGTTGCAGATGGTGACCTTAATGATTTCATGGATCACCAGCTTGCAGACAAGGTGCAGGCAACATTCCCGGACAGCATCAGCTTTGAAATTCATTTTTATAAAAAGGGTGAAGTGGCGCTGCATGTGGTGCATGAAATAATGCCCAATGGTTATTTAAAAATAACACAGCAGGGAAGACGGGAAGACGGAACGGCTTACAGTAATACAGAGATCTATCACAAGCAGCTTAGTGTGCTGCCATATTCGGCTTCGGTATCAGGCGCCGTTATAAGACCCACAGAAGAGGGGATGATAAAGCACAAGGCCCTTACCGCCATGGAAGAGCAGACAAATATGCAACTGGAGCAGATCCGGAAACAGATAGAACTGCTGGCCCTGCAGGCCCACGAGATACAAAAGCGGAAAGAGCTATCGATGACGATCTATGGCGCAAGAATGTCTTTCAAACCCAATATCGGCCAAACTTATTATCTCTACGAAAGGGATGATGGCAGCTTCCTGCTCTCCCTTATTGCCCCCAAAGAATGGGGAAAGAGCATGCCTTTCAAACGCTTTGTGGCAGCTGTAAGGCTGTTGGCCGACCATACCTGGAAAGAGATTTAGCCTTTATTACCAGTCTGTTAGAGCTATAAATAGGGGTTTATTATTACCTTTTTAGTTTTTAAGATACTAAGGGTTTACTTGTATCGTTATTAGGGGCATTATCCAATATCCGTGTTATGAAAAAAACTATACTCATAGCAGGCATGTCCCTGCTATTATCACAAACGAACATGTTTGCCCAGATCAACCTCAATTGGGCTTCGTCTTTTTCTCCGTCCTGGGCCAATGGTGACCTGACAGGTACCGCCAGTAATATAGGCGGCAATAGCATTAACTGCTCGGCATCATTTACAATGACGGGGGCAGGGGTTTTTATGCCGGTATTGGGTTCATCCGGCGCGCAAAGCCCTTCTGTAAGCGGCGCTGTCTTTACCGTTCCTGGTGCGACGAACAGGATACAGGTAACGCCGAATTACAACAGCAACAGCAGTTATACTGACATTCTACTCAGCTTT
>JANNUI010000108.1:0-8343 GCA_031395125.1 Chitinophagaceae bacterium
CCAATGTATTCATGGAATCGAAAATCACAATCGTCGTCGGTATGACAATGAACTTTCTTATGAAAGGGATTGGTCAGAGCCGGAGAATGATCACTTAGAGGTCCCAAGTCTGCCTGTATTAGTATATGAAGAATATAGAAAGAAGGGATTAGAAATATACGATGAAAGGATGAAGTGTTGAGAAAAAGAAAGAAAAAAGTTGCATAGGGTTTTTTAACACGGAGATACAGAGAACACAGTGTTACACAGAGCATATTCTCTTCCGAAAACTCTGTGCAACTCATGAACTCAGCGACTCTGTGTTGTAATCTTCAGTTCAACATACATATCACTGATCATCCACATTCGCTGTTGGCGCCGGGCTGTGCTTTTGCTTCTCCATTTTCTTCTTTATCCATTCCGGGTCCTTGCGTTGCATCTGTATGTCTTCCAGTTTGGCTACAAAAATGCTGCGGCCATGTGTGCCCAGTACGATCTCATTTTCCCTTGCCTGTATGGCGATATCATGCACGGGTACTGATTTAGGCATGCCGCCATTCCACAGCATAAAACTGCTGCCCATGTCAAAACTGACATACAGGCCGCCATCGGTGCCCACATAAATGATGTTCTCGTCTTTGGGGTCCTCTTTTACCACGTTGATGGGCTCATAAGGAAGCTCTTTGCCGATCTGCTTCCATGTCATTCCATGATCATCACTTACATAGAGATAAGGAGCGAAGTTGTCGAAGCGGTAACCACTAAGTGATACATATACTCTTCCTTCTTTGTATTGAGAGGCAGTTACCCTGCTTACCCAGAGCTTCTTAGTCTGGAGTCTGGAGTCTGGAGCCGGGAGCCCCTTTCCTTTTTTTGCGGGTGCAGGAGGTGGTGCAGTTTGATTCAGCTGCTCCCAGGTATAACCGCCGTCATTGGAACGGTGGATATTGCCATCATCTGTGCCGGTATATATCAACCCAAAACGAAGCGGTGATTCTGTAATAGTGGTGATGGTGCCGTAAGGAACATTGCCGGGTACCTTACCGTTGGTCAGGTCGGCGCTCATAATGATCATCGTGTCAGCTTTATTCAGCGAACGATGCAGATAATTACTGCCTAAATATAACACTTCAGGATTGTGTTTGCTTAAAAGTATCGGCGTTTGCCAGTTAAACCGAAGTGGTTTCGCTGTCAGATCATGTGGGATGATAATTTTGGTGCCTTCTTTAGTCAGTCGGTTTGTTCTTGAATAGCTGCCAAATTGTGAACCGTAATAGGTAGTGGTATTGTCTCTTGGATCTACCTGCACCTGCATGCCATCGCCGCCTCCGATACTCCTTTCAGCAGCAGATTCAATTCCATATCCTGACCCCAGGCTGCCGCCTCTCTTTGGCAAAACTGAGGGAATATACCATACGCCATTATCCTGTAATCCGCCATACACATTATAGGGCTTTGCATTATCAACAGTGATACTATAGAACTGGCCGACGGGTGGCGTATTAGCTTTGAACCAATGATCGCCATTATCGTACGTGATATTCACCCCGCCATCATTACCGTTTATGAAATGTGAATCCCGTTTGGGGTTTATCCACAAGGCATGATGGTCAGCGTGTACATTTGACTTGTCTGCCTTTTTCCAGGTCTTACCACCATCAGTAGAAACCTGCAGAGAATAACCCAGCACATAAATTTTGTCGGGATTATAAGGTGAAGTATAGATTTTGGCAAAATAATAACCGTACGTAAAAAAGATGGATAAATCTGCTTCATGTGTCTTATGCCAGGTTTCGCCTCCGTTATCACTTCGAAATACTTCTGCGCCTACCGGGGTTCCTTCAAATCCCGTGTTTATATTCAGGTAGTCATAAAGAGCGGTAGGTTTAAGCTGATTTGATAAGACCATGTCTTTAACCCGTTGAGCCGAATATTTTGGAAATAAGCGTCTATCCTTTAAAAAGGAATCCAATTTCTTATTATTTAATTCTACAAATTGATTTGCTGATAAATTATTCAATTCCTCTAAGCTGTAAACAAGCGAGTCCTTTTTGGGTTTTACCGGTTTTTTTCTCTGATTGTCAAGAACTGTATATATGATCTGAGGGTTTTGGGGATATACCGAAATGCCTATTCTCCCAACACTATCACCAGTAGGGAATCCGGATGCAGGTATAGTCAGCAATTTCCAGGTTTCGCCACCGTCATTGCTTTTGTAAATGCCGCTGCTCTTGCCGCTTTCTTCAAACTTCCATGCCCTGCGGGTGCGGTACCACATGGCGGCATATACTTCAGAGGGGTTGGAAGGATTGATATCAAGGTCAACACAACCGGTGTTGTCATCCACATACAGGGTTTGTTTCCAGGTCTTGCCTCCATCTGTTGTTTTATAAACACCTCTTTCTTTGTTGGGAGAATAAAGATGCCCCAGCGCAGCCACCCATGCTGTATTTTCATCTGTTGGGTGCAGTTGTATCTTGCCGATATGATGTGATTCGGGCAACCCGAGGTATTGCCAGTTCTTGCCGTTGTCGCTGCTTTTGTATATACCCACGCCTGCATAGGAAGAACGACTGCTGTTCACTTCTCCGGTGCCTACCCAGATCGTTCTTTTGGACCAGTTCACTGCAATATCACCAATAAAGAGCATGTCGAGGTTGTCCATAACAGGGGTGAAACTCTGCCCGTTGTTGATGGTGTGCCAGAGTCCGCCGCTGGCATAGGCAACGTAAAACTCGGTGGGGTCGTCAGGGTTCACATCCAGGTCTACCACACGGCCGCTCATGATGGTGGGGCCGATACTGCGGAACTTGATTTCATTCAATGCTGATAAAGCTTCCAGTTTGCGGCGCTGGTCCAACCCCTGCATGCGTTCACCGGAAGGAGTGGGGTTTACCTGGGCCTGGATAAATGTGAAAATGTGGAAATGTGTAAATATGAAAATGAGCAGCAGGCTTCTAGCTTTACTGAAAAGACCCCAAGGGCATTTTTGACAACTAATGTTTTTTAACAAACGGGACATAAAAGCAGTTGATTTTCGTTAGTAAATTGCAGGAGCTAAAGGCTTGCAGCTAAAAGCTCATAGCTTTCTTTTCAAACTTACTAAACTATGCGATTGATTGGTATACTCTTGCTTCTTATTTCTGTGAGCGGCAGTGCTCAAAGGAAAGATTATTCTATCAGTCCGAAAGGAGATACGATCAACCGGGTGGATTTGGGCGGGAAGAAGCAGGGACCCTGGGCCATTAAAGTGCCTGACCTGCGGGGCGAAAGAGGCTATGAAGAGGAAGGTTATTTTGAAAATGATGCGAAAGAAGGGGAGTGGAAACGCTTTTCGCTGGAAGGGGTGAAGATCGCACAGGAGAATTACCGCTGGGGAAAGCTGAATGGCAGGCAGCAATATTATACTTACAACGGTGGCATGCAACGGGAAGAGAGCTGGCGTGCCATTGACCCGGCCAATGCCTACGATACCGTTCCGGTATATGACCTGAAAGACCCGACGCTGGAGATCAGCCGGGTGGTGGTGAAGAATGACGGGATAGCGATGAAGCATGGCAAATGGACCTACTATGACCCAAAGGAAGGCCGCATTGAAGCCACCGAGTTTTATGTGATGAACAAATTGCGGACAGAGGATGATGAGATGATCGCAGATGATGATCTGAGGCCTATTGATATCAGCAAGGGCAAACAAAAATCAGATACGGCCAGCAGCAAGTCCACGCAGAAACCACAAGCCGTGCTGGATTACGAAAAGAAAAACTCCGGTAAGAAAAAGATAAAAGTGAGGGATGGGAAAACCGGCAATACCCCCGACCCCTAGCCCCCATCCCCTAAAGCCTGCCTGCCGGCAGGCAGGGGGGGTTATTGATCGCATTCTTTGGCAACAGTGTATTTAACACTATGTGAAAATTCTTCATTTTTACCTGTTGTTTGATTAAAAAATTTAACTCTGACAGGTATATTATATTTTCCCGGCTTTTTGGGTGTTGTCATTTTATATTTTAAATAACCTTCTTCACCTACTGCTACATTTTTCCCATCAATAGTTATTATCGGCTGACCTGTCTTATTGAATGCCCCAACACCAACCATTATTTCAAGTGTACTCCCCGGGCTTAAGTAGTTACTGTTCTGTCCCACTATGGCCGCATAACTGTCAAATCCATAATGACACCCGACATGGGCATTGCAAAAAGCAATTGTTTTGTTTTCGATCTTTTTTATTTCATTCTGAAGCATGCTAAGAATCGCAACTAAGGAAGTAGTGTGATTTTTTTTATAGAAATTATCTTTTTTCAATGTATCACCCCCTAACACCCAAATAAACGTATTAATGAATTGAAAACTGTTGGCAAAGACTTCAGGTATCTCAGGATCTACTGAAAGTATATCCTGTTTAAACCGGATGATTTTATCAACGATCAAGACATAGTCTGAATCCTGAATCTTTTTTTTTGATTTTCTTTCTTCAAGAAAGTCATATAGATCCTTAGTCTTTTCTGCGATTTTTTTTGCTTTCGGGAACCACACTTCTCCTCTTTCCTTACTACAATAGTCCATCGTTTTATCCTGAAGACCTTTTAATAAAACCTCTGTAGACTGATTAATTGTAGTATTTGATGATTGTAGGCTGTTCTGCAAAGCCTCAATTACCTGTTGATCATTCTTGCTTTTTCCCGAACAGGAGATAAAAAAGACGACAAAAAATAATAGCGGGAGAAAAGTGGAGGTGGTGGGCTTTGGCATAAACTTGTTTCCCCTGAAACGCAGTTGTCTTGCCCTTTATTTCTTCAGTTTTGCCGATTTCTCAAAATAATTGCTAAAGTATAAGAATTGGTACTGAACCGCATTCATCCAATAGGGCCAGTCATGCTGGCCCGGGCGGATGATATAGTCGTGGGCAATGTTGAGTTTCTCCATTTTGGCATGCAGGGCATTGTTCACATCAAAAAAGAAGTCACCGCTGCCGCAGTCAATGATGATGGCCAGTGAGTCTATGGGTTTCTGTTCTATTACATTTATAACCGAATAGGTTTTCCAGTTCTCCGCTTTTTTTATGGTATCGCCAAGTCGTTTCATCAGTTGCCAGTTCCTGGGAAAAGGCCGAAGGTCAACCCCGCCGCTCATGCTGCCGCAGGCGCCAAAAATATCAGCATGTCGAAGCCCCAGGTAAAGCCCACCATGCCCGCCCATACTGAAACCAGTGATAGCCCGGCCGGTACGGTCTTTAATGGTATTATAATGGGCATCGATGTATTCGGGTATTTCCACTCCTACATACGTTTCAAATTTCATTGAGCTATCCACCGGGCTGTCAATATACCAGCTGTCTTTTCCTTCGGGACAAACGATGATGAACTGGTATTTATCAGCAAAACTAACCAGGTGCGGCATGCGGGTAACCCAGTTGCTGTACCAGCCGCCATACCCGTGGAGTAAATAAATGACCGGGTAGTATTTCTCCTTATTGCTTTCTGCATGATAGCTGTCGGGTTTTATCACCACAGCTTTGAAACTCTTTCCCATTGCCTTACTGGGAACGGAAACTGTATCTACGATAGCAGCACCTGTCTGAAGACTTAGAATTATGGCGAAAAGAAATACAGTTATGGATCTCATGCCTTAAAGATAAAAAAAGGGGCGGCTTCGTTGCAATGTCGGGGGAAATGTATTTCTCACAGATTTACACAGAAATCATGGAAAAAACAAAAAGACTGTCTCAAAAGTATTCTTACCACAGAGGTCTCAGAGTTTATGCACAGAGTAAACAGAGTGATTATTGTGATTAACAATACTCTGTGTATTCTCCGTGAAAACTACTCCGGCTACTCTGTGGTTATATTTTCGCTTTTGACAGCCTCTTTCCTGTTTGTTAAATATCAAAATCCTTTCTTGTCTTTTTCCGTTGCCCTTTGCATCGGGTTGCCGGCCTGGCCACCACCGCCCCTTCTGCCACCCTGTGTTTGTTTGAAGATGGTGAATTTAGAAGTCTCGGCTATTGTTTTCCAGCCATTGTTAGTTGTGTTGATGTCGGCAGTCTCCTTCATCGGATCCAGTTGAATGGATTCTACTTCCTTGTCCTTGATAAAGGTCTTTACTACTTTGCCTTCATTCAGCCGCCATACCTGTGCCGGGATGCGTTCAACCTCTTTGCTGCCGTCTTTATAGGTCCATTCGATGATGATGGGCATCACCAACCCGCCTTTGTTGCTTAAGGTAAGTTCATACATGTTCTTGTTGGTATATTTTTCCCTTTCTTCCTGCGTCAGGCCTTCCGGCTTATTAGCCGGCATTGTTACGGCCAGTTTCGAAGTGTCGTAAGCCTCAATGCCCCTTGCATATCTCCAGTAAAAATCACGGGTGCTGGTGTCGGCATCGGTCTGGAAAACAACTTTCTTGTCTTCCCTGTTCCTGATCTTGGATAGATCATCAAAAGTGGGTACCTGCGGTTTGTCAGCAGAACGCATCACGGTTGTTTCTTTTGTTTCAGTCCCTGCAGCATCCAGGTCAGGTTTGGCATATTTTACAGAGTCCAGCGAAATGTCGCAAACCTCCGTGCTGTAAAACCATCCTCTCCAGAACCAGTCAAGGTCTTCGCCGCTGGCGTCTTCCAGTGTGCGGAAGAAATCAGCCGGTTCGGGGTGCTTGAAAGCCCATCTTCTTGCATATTCTTTAAAGGCATAATCGAAGAGTTCACGGCCCATGATGGTTTCCCGCAGTATGTTTAAACCTGTTGCAGGTTTGGAATAGGCATTCGGACCAAACCTCACAATGTTTTCGCTGTTGCTCATGATAGGCTCCAGCTCTTCTTTGGGCAATTTCATGTAGTCGGTAATATAGGTAGCCGGTCCGCGGCGGCTGGGGAATTTATTGTCCCATAATTCCTCGGTGAGGTATTCCACAAATGTGTTCAGTCCTTCATCCATCCAGCTCCACTGACGTTCGTCGCTGTTGATGATCATCGGAAAAAAGTTATGACCCACTTCATGGATCACCACACCCAGCATCCCGTTTTTCGTTCCTTCGCTGTAGGTACCGTCTTTTTCTGTCCGGCCGAAATTGAAACAGATCATGGGATATTCCATACCACTGGATGCTTCAATGCTTTGTGCGACCGGGTAAGGATAAGGAATAGTGAATTTAGAATAGGTCTTGATCGTATGTTCAACTGCTTTTGAGGAAAATTTTCTGTAGAGGCCGTAGGCTTCTTTGGCATAGCCGCTCATACACATCACTCGCTGACCTTCAATTTTGGTAGCAAGGGCATCCCATACAAATTTCCGGGATGAGCCCCAGGCAAAGTCACGGACATTGTCAGCTTTGAAGATCCATGTCTTGCGGGCCGTAGGCGAAGCAATCCGCTTTTCTGCCGCTTTGGCTTCCGCTAATGTTACCACTTCAACTGGTTCAGAAGAAACCTGTGCCTTGTTCCAGCGGGCCAGCTGTGCGGCTGTCAATACAGCAGGATAATTCTGTCCTTCGCCGGTACTCATTACCACATGGTCGGCAGGAACTGTCATGGCCACTTTAAAATTGCCGAAGGTGAGTGCAAATTCACCACGGCCTGTGAACTGCCCATGCTGCCATCCTTTAAAATCGCTGTACACACAAAGACGGGGGTACCACTGTGTCATGGTGATATTAAAGAACCCGGTAAATTCAAATTATTCAAGCAAAAACAGAATGTAACCCCCGCCCCCGGTATCAACCCGATGCAGAAGGCAAAGGAAAAGAAAGGATTTTAGTGAAGGCGGACGGCCGTTATAAACGCCGTCAGCCCTTCACTCAGATTTATCTTTTTAATAGACTGATTTTTCAAATCCCCCCTCTCCAAATGGAAAGGGGGGATTTGTTTTTACAGTTAATTCCGAAGTCGCCTGATTCTGTGGGTGAGGTCACCGCTCATCAAAGGGCGGCTTTTATTTTAACCCAATTCCCTTAGTTTTGAAGGCTTTCAATGGTTAAACTATTTAAATCTGATAAAATGAAAAGGTTCGTTTTAACACTTATCACTGTTTTTTCTTCTGTGATGGTATTCGCACAGAATACCCAGAACAATCCCGGTAGCAATCACGGCAACAAGTTTGAGCAGATGGGAAACATATTCCCTTCCCCGAATGAATACCGTACAGCCAGCGGTGCCCCCGGCCCCAAATACTGGCAGCAGCGCTGCGACTATGATATCAAATGCGAACTGGATGAAAAAAACCAGAAACTCACCGGCAGCGAAACCGTTACGTATTTCAACAACTCCCCGAATGAACTGGTATTCCTCTGGCTGCAGCTTGATGAGAACCAGCACAGCAGTGTGAACAATGCCAACTACCAGAACAGCAACCCGATGAACAGGAGTATGAG
>JANNUI010000152.1:0-3615 GCA_031395125.1 Chitinophagaceae bacterium
TTCGTTTTATACCGGGAGGAGATAAGAGTACTGTTGTTTATCATACCAACCATGCATTGGCCAATCATGATGTTAAACCCTGGCATAAGGAAGCTTTTGAAAAAAGGCTGGCAGGAATTGATAAGACAGACAACAGTGTAATAAGGCTTGCATCGTTGGAACAACGCATCGGTCTGCAACCTGCTGCTATTTCTTTGGATATTATCAAGGCTACCCTTCGTTCGAAAGATAACCCATACAATCCTGTGTGCAGAACCTATGGGGGACCTGGAGGCGGATTTACGTTCAGCTCCATATTATTTACAAACAGTGGCAGGCGGTCGGTACAGTTAACCTATGGTTCGCCGGACCAGGCTGAGTATGCAGAATATTTTTTTACCACCACAAAATAATTATCAATCTTTTCATGCCCTGGCCGGTGTTTGCCTTTCCGCCCTGGCAGATGTTCCCCGTAATACTGCGGGGACAAGTGCAACTCAGGACTGGTCCTAGAAAGTCGGCGATTTAATAAATCGTCTTTGGGAAATGAAAAAATGTAACTTCAGGAGGCCAACTAATCACTAAAAAAAATATTTTTATGAAAAAGACGATATTATCCATTGCCGTTAGTTTTTTTATTCTAAGCGGCTTCAAAAGCTTTGCCCAGATATATATATCCTTTGACGGAATAAAGGGAGAAAGCGCATTCAAGGCATTTCCCTTATCCACTGAGATCAATAGCTTATCCTGGGGCGCTAAATCCGCCACAACATTAAGCGGGGGCGGGGGAGCAAGTGTTGGGAAAGTGCAGGTAAATGAATTGATCTTTACCAAGCCAAGGGGCAGCATATCCCAGGTGCTGCAGATGAATGTTTTTATCGGCAAGAATATCCCAAAAGCCGAGATCAGGTTTTATAGATCCGGGTCCGCAAACCCTGTCCCATATCTCACTATCACCCTGGAAAATGTTCTTATTACCAATTGGTCCATCTCAGGAGAAGCACGGGATATCCCAATGGAATCCTTCTCACTGGTCTTTACAAAATTTAAAACGGAAGATGCGGCAATGAAGGCAGACGGGAGCATGGAAAAAATACCTGGTGTCGGCTGGGATATCCAGAAGAACAGCGCATATTAGGAGCCCGGTTCTGTGTAAGCACACAACCGCCTCCTTCCCCAACGAGTCTTCCGCAAAGACTCGTTTTCTTGCGCAGGTAAATAAGGAATAAGGAATAAGGAATGAGAAAGGAGTGCTGGCACCCAGAAATTCTCCTTCCTTCCCCGGTACTGATGATGATAAAATAATTTATGCGTTCGATCCGGAGAACAGCGCTATTGTAAAAACAAAGATCAGTCTGTTGCTTTCGGCTTAAGTGTATAATAAAAAATATCACACCCTTCCGCCCTGGCCGGTGTTCCCCGCAATACTACGGGGCAGGCGGTAAAAAATAGCACGCCGTGGTCGGTGCTTGCCCCGATTGTAACGTCGGTGTTCTCCTCCACCAACCACACGAACAGATAAAGGGTCTTCCTTACGCCTGAGAAACTCACAAAAATCCGGTGGCAGGTGGAAGAAAAACACCCGCTACCGGCGGTGGCCGAAGAGCCGGAGTATTCTCTGTGATCTCCCCCAAGAAATACTACTTTCAGGGTATTGCAAACTATTTAAGAAATAGTACATTCATATCACCAAACAACCTTTCCTTTAAACTTAAAATTGACCAGGATGAAAAAGCATTATTCAATCCCTTTATCCAAAAGGAACACTGTAACAGTAACTGTACTATTACTGGTAACAGCTTTGTTCTTTACAGCCTTCAACAGCAATAAAAATGCTGACAAAACCGGTTATCCGGGTTATCAGCCCCAGCCTGGTGAAAGTAGTTTATTGACCATTGCTGAAATGAATGAAGCGGGCGATAAAAAAAATATAGAGATACGATTTTACGAAAGGGAAGCCATTTTCAGCATTGATAAAAACAGTAAAGCCTTTATTGACAACAGGGTAATGCTTGCTGAAGCAAAAAAAAGCAACATCCCTGTGAAGTTTTTTGCCGACGGGAAAACCAATATCATCCAGCGCATTGAAAAGGCCACCGATGCAGAAATAAGGGCTTACAACACAGGAGACGGTCCCAATAGCCCAAAAATGAAAATAGCCGGCGTTGCACCGCTAAAGATTGACGTTTCAAGGATTGATAGCAACATGTTTAACAAAGTAGAGTTTCAACGCTATTTTCCTGTGTTTAAATTATGTACCAATGTAGTTCCGGACTATGCTACATTGGTTTCTATTTTTAACGATTGTGCCGGCCAGGGATGTGATAGACTCCCTCCATATACGATCACAAACTGTATCCCTTTCCAATATGTAAGAGATGGTTGTTATGCAAGGGCACATAAGATGCGTCAGATGATTATGAAAAAGTACGGTTATTGCGTAGAAAAAGTATTCAGTTTTGCCGAAGGCTATCCCAATAAGCTTGCCGTAAAAGCGAATATGTGGGGCGGTTGTTGTGTGCAATGGTGGTACCATGTTGTGCCTTTGTTGCGGCTGAATGTGAAATTTAAAAACATAACTTTGCAGATTTGTTATGTGATAGACCCCGGCATGTTTACTACGCCTGTTACACTTTCTACCTGGCTGCAGGCGCAAAAAAATACAACCTGCAATGCTAATGCCAATGTAACTTCTTACAGTATACAACCCGGGTCAGCCTATTGGCCAATGGGCAACAGTTCCACTTTTGGCACCGACCCTAACTATACACAAACTGAGCAAACATTGATCAACTATAAAAACTTAATTACCTGTAATTAAAATATGCGGCTACCTTTAAACATTTTATTTTCAATGATCCGGGGTTATAAAAAATATAGCTCCGGATTATTGGTTATATTTATTTTACTGTCATCAGCAAGTAGGGCCATGCCGGAGCAACAAACAGGTTTAATAGATACAATTCCACCGCAATTATTTACTGCGGCAAATATTGTTTCACCGCCCGGGAATACAGAATTTTATGAGATCACTTTTTTTCAGTCGGCCCGTTTTTTTAAACTGATGCGAAAAAATAAAAATTGCAGCCGGGCATTACAGTTACTGAAGCAGTCAAAAAAGCATAACCGGCCCGTACAGGTAATGCTGACAGAAAAGTTTGGTGACATCATTGATGATGTAAGAAAAATTAAAAAGTAGAAGAATATCCTGCATTGACGGCCCCGGGCACAAATCCAAACCGCTGCAACAAATAGATAAATTACAGCCAGCCTGATTCTCCGCCCTGGCAGGTGTAAAGTAGAAAGTAACCTTCCTTCCGGTTTACCTGCCGGCAGGCAGACATAAATGCAGTGTTGATACGGCAAACCTAACCACAACCGGAACGATTGCAGAAACTAAACGAAATTGCCATTAGCCAGATGAAATCATTGCTGAATAATACGGGGATGAAGAAGTTGAAATAGAGATGTTTACGACGAGTCACTGCGGAGACTCGTCTGCGAAGAATATATATTTTGGGTTGTAATAAAAAAAAATAACTTCATTATAACTCTTCGCCTGCGTTCGTCTCCGTAAAAAATAAATCGCCCCGATGCGTGTCCCCACGCATCGGAAGTTCAGAAATTGAAATATGT
>JANNUI010000158.1:0-2934 GCA_031395125.1 Chitinophagaceae bacterium
AGGTGATTGTATGGCATTCTAATAATATTGTGCTGGATGGCGGCGATGGCGGTATATTTTATTCTGGGGACGATGGAGTAACATTTGCCGACAGGAATATAGGCTTACGATTAAAACAATTCTATGCCTGTGCGATCCATCCTACTTCCACCAATTATTTCCTTGCCGGTGCACAGGATAATGGAGTTCACCAATTAAATGGAGCTGGCATCACTAGCAGCGTGGAAGTGACAGGTGGTGATGGTGCTTTTGTACATATTGACGAAGATGAACCTCAATTTCAGTTTGGGTCTTATGTTTATAACAATTACAGGCGGAGCATAAATAGCGGGGCTAACTGGTCAAGTATTAATTATGGTAATTTTGGTCAATTCATCAACCCCACCGACTATGATGACGTCAATAATAATTTTTATGGTGCCTGGACTGCCGGTAACTACATACGCTGGGTGGGTGCAACGGCAGGCAGCAGTGCTTTTTCAGTTGCCGTTGCTGCTTTTGCCGGCGGCACCGGTACACATACAATGGTTTCCAGATACACTCCCAACAGAGTTTTTTTTGGCACAAGCAATGGGAAAATAGTTAGAGCAGACAATGCCCATACAGCTACTCCAACTGTAACAGACATTACGGGAAGTACTATGAGTGCATCCGGTGTTTCCTGCGTTGCAACTGGTACAACTGATAACAACCTGCTGGCAACTTTTTCCAACTACGGATCTGAACATGTTTGGTTTAGCACATCCGGCGGAGGCGCAGCAGGCTGGACCAATATAACCGGAACAGGGTTACCCGATATCCCCGTTCGTTGGGCCATGTTCAACCCTGAGGATAATGATAAAGCTATCCTTGCTACTGAGATGGGAATTTATGAAACCACTGATATAAACGGAGCTTCCACTATCTGGGTGCAAAACGCAACGCTGCCTGTTGTAAAAACGAATATGCTGCAATACCGTTTCAATGATAATACTGTGTTAGCTTCTACCCATGGCCGGGGTTTATGGACATCCACCATAACCCCAGTGAGCCCCTTTGTAAGGTTTGCATCCTCTTACACCTTCAGCAGTATTAAAACAGAAGCCACGGCAACTACTACAGGTTGCAGAAGCTATACTGATTATACGCTGAATATGCATATTGATAAAGCTCCCACCGGAGCCGCCGCTGTATCATTGACCATAGCAGGCGGCGCTACAGCCGCACAGGGAGTAGATTATGATTTTACTACCAATGGCAATTTTGCTGCACAATCCAGTGTAGTTACTTTTCCCAACGGTGGTACTGCAGATCAACCTATTACCATCAGGGTGTATAATGATGCAGAGGTAGAAAGTACAACCCCGGAGTCTTTTACTTTTAATTATTCCATCGGGGGAGGAACTGATGCAATACCAGCACCCAGTAGTTCTGCATACACTTTTTATATTGCTGACAATGATATTGCCCCGACAACAACTGCTGTTGAAACAGTGGCGGGTCGTACAAAGACAGAACACCTGGGTAATAATGGCACTTATTATTTTTATGGTACCACGGGCAGCCTCCTGCTGAATAGTATCACTGGTGCAACAGGAAGCCTTGGCTGTGTTACTTCAACTATATTCGAAGCTGGTACCGTCTGGCAACCATTAGCCGGTGGGCTTCGGTCTCAAAAAGTCTTTGATATTGCTCCCACTACCAATCCCGGTTCCACCTTTACTGTCAATTTGTATTTTACATCGGCTGAACTGGCAGGCCAGACACCCGGTGTGCTGAAGATCGCAAAAACTACGGCTGCAACTATGGCTGGCGTTACGGCAGGAAACACCACTGTTGCCAGCACTACGTTTGCTGTTTATAATGGCACCAACTATGTATTCACGGCTACTTTCACCGGGTTCTCCAAATTTTTCCTGGTAAATAATCTGGTGATATTGCCTGTTGACCTTATTTCCTTCAGCGGTTATTTAAACAACCAGGATCATGGCACACTGCAATGGCAGACAACCAATCAGTATAACCTGAGTAATTTTGAAGTGCAACGCAGCTACGATGGTATTCAATTTGGCACTGCCGGAACGGTAGATGCGGTTCAGAACCCGGCATTAATTCAACACTACACATTTACGGATCCCCTGGTTGCGAAGGCTGTCAATTTCTACCGCCTTAAAATGGTTGACAGGGATGGACGGTCTAAATACAGCGCCATTATCAAAATCAATAATACTAAACCCCAGAAATTTGTTGACCTGGTACAAAACCCCGTCAGGGAGAATATTTCGTTTATAATAAATAACCAGAACAGGGAAAATGTGTCGGGACAGTTGTTCAGCAGTTTGGGGCAATTGATAAAAAGATGGGATCTTGGAAAAATAGAAGGGTATGTCGTCCTGCCATTAAATGGTTTCCGTCCTGCCAGTGGAATTTATACACTGCGTATATCGGCTGGATACAAATCTGAGAATCTGAGAATCAGTATTCAGTAATAATGACGATTAATTTTTTGCGAGCCTGTCCTGTTCAAAGCAGGACAGGCTTTTTTAATACCTTTGTTTTTATGCCGGTAAAATACCAATATAGTAAATGCCGGATCGGATTGCCTGCAGGTCTAATTTTTGCATTAATAAGCTTTGTTTCCTGCGCCCAGCCAAAAAATGTGGTCGGGAAAGTACATGCTTTCTATATCGAAAGGATGCCGGGTAACATCCCTTCGGTCCCTTCCCTTATCCGGATAGATACAATAATGACAATTTACCTGGAAACAACTACCAAACTTATTACCTGGGATACCGCATTTAAAAAAGATGGTGCCTATTTGATTAAAGCTTCACTTATTGAAAAAACACCTTTTGAAGCAGGCAGGGTAAAAAAAACTGATGAGAAAATAATTATCACACCTCAGGAGGGGCTGTTTTTATGGCAATTGTACCTTGAGCCAATTGAGCCGGGTTT
>JANNUI010000179.1:0-11924 GCA_031395125.1 Chitinophagaceae bacterium
TAGCCCTCTTTTCTGGCTTCAAAGAAATCGTTATACCGGGGCTCATAACCTGCCATTCCGCCCACATACCAGAGATTTTTCAGCTGGCTGTTAACATTTACATTGATGTTGGCAGACCTGTAGATGGATGGTTTCAGTTGCCTGGAGTAAAAACCATTGAAATTGAGGTGGATATTATTATACCACTTGGTAGGTTTGTTCCAGCGGTATCCTACCCATGCATAATGATCCAGGGTATTGCCAAAAGTAAAATAACCAAGGTCATTGCTGTTGAATTTATCATTGGTAAGGTCCTGCCCGATATTGAAATTGAACCGGCCACTGGTCTTTCCAAATCCAACGCTGTGCGAATAGCCGCTTAACGTCTTACCATCCGGCAGATAACCAACCAGGTTGCTGCTCGCTACTTTGCCGTTTACATTCCAGGTATTCTTTTTATCATTCAGGCTGAACAGGGCGGCAGTTACATTAGCATCATAATCGCTTCCGCTCCGCCAAACATTTGTGTTCACCAGCGATACACTGGAATTGTTTTTCAGGGTCTGGTCAAGAACAATGACACTATAGTTGGTTAGCGGGTCGATCACTACTTCCCGCTGTCCTTTTGTATCAGGGTTTTCCAGGGTGACATAGCGGGTATTGGTAACGGCATTCAACACACCGATACCAAAGCCTTTTTGTGTTCTTCCGGATACCTTGGTAGCATTTATCAATTTTGATTCCGCAGGGGTTTTAACGGCAATCTCATTTCCGCCGTTGATATATTCATCTGCCGAGTGAACCAGCACAGGATCAATACCGATCCTTCTGGCATAAAACAGGTTGCCTTTGGTAAACAGTTCAGTCCCTTCGGTAAAGAAAGGCCTGTTCTCTGTGTACTTCACCTCAAAGGGGGTAAGGTTGAGCACCCGGTTATCACTTGGCACCTGTCCGAAGTCCGGGATCAGGGTAGCATCAAGCGTAAATGCCTGGTTGATGCCGTATTTTACATCCATACCACCATTAACCGAGGAGGTCCAGTTTTTTTCTCCCGGCTGAGTAGCAGGAAAATGATTGACATAAGTGGAAAAATAGGGAGAGAATTGCAAACGAAGCGGCGGTTTGATATTGGTGATCCCCGACCAAATACCTTCCTGTGTAAGAAAACCATTGATGTTGGGATCGATCGGGTTCCAGGTGGATTGCTGTTCCGTTTTTCTCCTGCGGCGGGTGATATTGAGCCCCCAGTTCTGGACATCTTTTTTTCCAAAACGGATGGCCGAATAGGGAAGAAACATTTCAAAACTCCATCCATCAGCATGAATGACGGCCCCGCTTTTCCAAACCGCATTCCATGAGAAATCTTCCCCGTTGCTGGTCATTTTAGCATCCCATTGCTCACCAAGGGGAGTAATGAAATATTCAAACCCGTTTTGTTTATCGTAATACGTGTCAAAGATCAGCCCGATATAATCATTGGTACCAAAACCATCACGCCCTGCCAGTTCAGTTGCAATGCTGTCTTTTGTTCTTTCATAACAATAGCCCCCGAAGTAAATACCCTCATCATCATACATCAGGTAAGTAACAGTTTTTGTTTCTGGGTTTTCTTTTCGTCCAACTGCAGGTCTGAATTCAACCAGGTCGGTCATGATGGCGGCATCTTTCCAGGCTTCATCGTTGATAAGGCCGTCAATTTTCACCGGTTTGCTGGTTCGTTTAGCAGGTAATTCTTTCGGGGCAGGTTTTTGCGCAAAAGAGCAGAAACAACAAGACATGGCTATGCCAGTGATGACAATGGTTTTGATTTTCATGGCTATACTTTATTTGGTTATGACGCTAAAAAATGTATGGCTGTTACATTCTATGTTTGGTGTGTCCCAAAGGGACTCCTTGCGGAGCGGCACAACTACTAAATTATTCGTATTCCAAAAGTAATGGCTGGAAAAGGGGGAATTTTTTTATTTATCTGACCGGCGACAATTTCCTGACGAATGGTGAAAAAAAGGGGTCGTTAACTTTTTGTTGGGAAAAAGAAAATGGGAACAGCTGTTAATACGCATGGTTTGTTTAAATGATATTTGTTACTTTCGAAACCAAATACTTTTAATACTAAACCTTATTTTTTATGTCTTCCGCCACCCCTGCCATTTTCTGGCCCCACAGCGAACACTGGTCTGTAAAAATCCCCCTGCAAACCACCCACTACCGGATGCCGGTAATGGAGGAAAAGGGATATGTGATCATGAAAACACTGGACATCTCTCATATTCCTGCTGCTGAGTGGGAGAACCTGACCTATATGGACTGGAAAAGTGGCGGGGATACCAATTTCGCCCCATTGGCCTCCTGCGACGGAACCAATGAGTGTAAAGGTTTCTGGGAAAATGGCAAGACAGATAAGGATGCCATTTTTACGCCCAACTCGGCAGGCTGTCCCAACCTGATGGCCTATATCAAATCCATCCCAGCGAATTTCGGAAGGGTGAGGGTCATAAGACTGGAGCCGCAAACCCATGACCAGGCCATACGTTCTGTTCACCGGGACGACAATAACCGCCTGAACCCCGAAGGAGAAGGTTGGGTGGTGAGGATGTGGATCGAACTGACCGACAACCAGGATAGCTATATGCTGCTCTACGACAGTGATGAAAATAACCTGCCCATCAAAGGATCAGAAGCAAGGGTGCCGATGCCCAAAGGCGCCCACTTCGTAGTGGATTCTCAAAGACTCTGGCATGTGGGAGTGCACAATGGCACAAAATCAAGGTATGCAGCTATTATAAGTACTGAAAGTTCTCCGGCACTGGATGCATGGATAAAGAGTAAGATGTAATCGCTGTTTATACTGATAAAAGGAGTAAAGGATTAGTTGCTGACGCAGCTAAATTTTTTGCCACGAATTACACTAATAACACGAAAAGAAATTTTAATAAAGAAAAAATTAGTGCAATAAGTGTTATTCGTGGCTAATACCTAATTCAGCACACTCGTTTCTTTCACTATCTCAGCTTTTTCCTGCTCTTTTATCTTTCCCCAGCCGCCCAGGACATTGCGGATATTGTGTATACCCTGTCTTTTCAATAAGGAAGAAGCGATCACACTACGGTAGCCGCCGGCACAGTGCACATACAGGTTTTGCTCCTCTTCAAGATTAGCTATACTGCCGGGGTCGGTTATATCATCCAGCGGAAGGTTGACAGCATTTTTCAGGTGCCCGTCTGCAAATTCCGTTCCCCGGCGCACATCCAATACCACTAAGTTTTGATCATGCGGAATGTCCATCATCATCTCATCTGCTTCCACATTAATGATCATATCTGATTTTTCACCTGCATTTATCCAGGCATCAAAGCCACCGGCGAGACATCCTTTCATTTTATCAAAACCCACCCTGGCCAGGCGTACGATACTTTCTTTTTCTTTACCGGGCTCAGTTACCAGCAGCATGGGTGTATCAAATGGTAGCAGGCTGCCGGCCCATTCTGCAAAGCGGCCTTCCAGGCCAATGCTGATGGAACCCGGAACGAACCCCTGAGTGAACAGGGATGCGTCCCTGGTATCAAGAATGATTGTGTTATCATCCAGCTGCTTTTTGAACTCCCCGACCGATAAGGCCTTCATTCCTTTTGTCAGCACTTTATCAAGGCTGTCGTATCCCTCCTTATTTAGCCTGGCGTTGATCGGGAAGTATTGGGGTGGGGCAGCAATGCCTGTTGTAACAGCGGTGATAAATTCTTCTTTGCTGGCTGCCTGCAAGGCATAATTATGCTGCTTCTGTTCACCGATTGTGCTGAATGTTTCTTTTCCCAGGTTTTTACCGCAACTGCTGCCGGCGCCATGAGCCGGGTATACAATGACCTCATCCGCCAGCGGAAATAATTTGTTGTGAATGCTGTCATACATCATTCCGGCCAGGTCCTGCATGGTAATCTCTGCGCCTTTCTGTGCCAGGTCCGGCCGGCCCACATCTCCGACAAATAACGTATCACCGGTGAACACGCAATGGGGTTTACCGGTTGCATCTTTCAGCAGGTAACAACTTGATTCCATGGTATGACCGGGTGTGTGCAATACCTGTATGGTCAGGGCTCCAACGTTAAAGGTTTCGCCGTCTTTGGCCACATGCACCGGGAATTTGGTGCTGGTATTGGGTCCGTATACGATGGGGGCGCCAGTGGCCTTGCCAAGATCGAGATGGCCGCTCACAAAATCAGCATGAAAATGGGTCTCAAAAATATATTTGATCCTCGCTTTTCTTTCATTGGCCAATTGCAGGTACTCATCAATATCACGGAGGGGGTCAATAACGGCAGCCTCGCCGTTGCTTTCAATATAATAAGCAGCCTCGCTCAAACAGCCGGTGTATAATTGCCTGATGAACATAGAAAAGATTTAAACCCCCCTTCATTGAGAATATCAGCAACTACGGCGGGCAAGGGCAAATTTACCTTATTCTGCTATTCCCGTAACAGCAGTGGTGGGCCAGGGGTATTAATTACCTGTTTAGTAAATCAGTCAATAAGGTTGGTTACCAATTGATTTACCTCTTCCAGGCGGCTGGTATTCACAGAGTAATAGATGAACTTGCCATTTCTTTCCGTTTTTACAAACCCGGCCTTGCGGAGGATGGCCAGGTGCTGGGAGGCAACCGATTGCTCCAGCCTGAGTTTTATATACAGTTCAGTTACAGTTATCTTTCCTTGCTCATCAATCTGCAGGAGTATTTGCTGGCGGAGTTTATGATTGATGGCCCGCAGTACCAGGGAAGCTTTTTTGATATTCAACAGGTTTACCTTCAGGGGCTCACCGTTTTCAGATAAGGAATTCAGTACTAAAGAATGATTGTTCATACAGCTTCAGTTGAAGAAATTTCAGGGATTGTATTCGCCTGTCTGTAAATCTTTAACCCTTATTAAGACGGTATAATATGTCAGTTCTTTCGGGCAGGCCCGTCTGAACATAATATTTTATTTATGACGGCCGGGCAGGCCCGCCTAAACACAATATTTATAATTATTATAGTCGGGCAGGCCCGCCTGACCACCATATTTTATTTATGATGGCCGGGCAGGGGTATAGAATTCTTTTACATACAGTGGCTCCGTATAAACAAGGTCAGCAAATTTTTTTTCAGCGAACTTTTTTTGGGATAAACGGGATATGGAAAGCGGGGATGGGGCAGTTGCGGAAAAAACGGCATGGGGGTGTGTCAATATGGACTGTAGTTTTTTACTGCCATTACCACAAAAAAGAACCTGGTGAGTGGGCAGCCACTGCATGATCCCGATAGTTATCGGGATAGTCTTATCCAGTACCAGGGCATGAGGAGGATTTTTTTCCGTAAGGTCCTTTTCATACAGCGCCGCATATACTTCCATGCGGCGGGCATCGATCAGCGGGCAGATCAGGTCAGTAGCTTCCTGCTGCACGGCATGGGCCAATATCTCCAGCGTGCCAACAGTTACCAGGGGAATGCCCAGTGCATAACAAAAACCCTTGGCCGACGCAAGCCCTATTCTCAACCCGGTGTAAGAACCTGGCCCGATGCTGACAGCTACTGCCTGCACATCCTTTAAGCCGTATCCAGTTTGATGCAGCAGATCATGAATGGCGGGATGCAGCCATGTGGCATGATCGTTTTGTTTATCGCTGACGGCACCCTGCAAAACTTCCCCGTCTTTTGAGAGGCAGACTGTGGCTGTTTCAAGTGCAGTATCTATGTTCAATATCAGGCTCATCGGGTATTGGCTTCTTGTTGCAGCGAAGCTGCGGGTGTGTAACGTGGATTTGCCTGTGCAAGGTTTGTCAACAGCTCATTCAGCTTTGACAAACCAATGATCTGGCTCCATTCAAAAGGGCCATAAGGATAATTGGTACCCAGTTTCATCGCTGTGTCTATTTCCTCTTTGGTGCTCACTCCTTCTTCCAGTGCAAAGTATGCTTCGTTGATGATCATGCTCACCACTCTTGCCGATATAAACCCCGGTATATCCGGGGTCCACTCTGTTTTTTTACCAAAACAGGAAAATATCTTTTCAGCTGCTGATCTTATCTTGTCATCGATGCAGGCGGCTTCGGTCACAGGCCTTTTCAAAAAACTGTTCCAGCCATTGATGCGGATAAATTCCCCCGGTAAATGTTCTAATGTGCCGCTTACCGAATTGACGATTATCATTGCCGGCTTAAATGCGTTGAGCGTATTGATCCTTTCGGGTGATGGGGTGAAAAGCAGGTCAATATACGCAGCAGCACCTTCAACAGGCTGTGGGACTGCCAGCCATTCCACGGTCACATCGCCCTGCAGCCCCTGTGCCAGCAGTTCGACTTTTAGCTGATCATCTGTTATCACTGCTATCTTCATCCGATACTATTTTTTGCAAAGAAAACGTATAAACCGACATGAAATTTTTCATGCCGGAATTATTTAGTACAGGCATGATCCCGAAAGCTTTCGGGACATCAAAGGTTCTTCCTGGCATTTTCCAATTATAACTTACAGGAAAAAGCTAAATTCGTTGAACTGAATTTTAACTATGAGTAAAACCATCGTCACCACCCCCAATGCACCGGCGCCTATCGGCCCTTACAACCAGGCTGTTCTTTCGGGCAATATGCTGTTCATTTCGGGACAGATCTGTTTTGACCCGGCCACCGGTGAACTCAAGAATAAGGACATACAGCAGGAAACCCACCAGGTGATGCACAACCTGAAAGCCATTTTACAGCAGGCGGGCATGGATTTCGGCCATGTGGTGAAGACCAGCATCTTCATCACGGACATGCACCAGTTTGGCGCCGTGAACGAAGTGTATGGAAAATATTTTGAGAGTGATTTCCCGGCGAGGGAGACGGTGCAGGTATCGGCCCTTCCCAAATTTGTGAATGTGGAGATCAGTATGATCGCTGTGAAATAAAAAGGCCCTTCATCTTGAAGAGCCTTTTTATTAAAACGCTTTCTTCTTCCAGGTATTATTCTCCCGGTTCCAATCGGGTAGTTTTTTATCGGGGTCCAGTATCACTTCTTTTATCTCACTGGTACTGGGCACATCAAAGGTCCACACCGCGCCACGCTGCCATATTTCCACCGGCAGGTTCAGTTTATGCTCCTTGCCATTGGTTTCTTTTACCAGCACGGTCACCGGCATCGGCATTTTCTCCATGTTCTCAATCGATATTTCAGCGCCTTTGGCCGTATCATCTTTCGCATACTTTACTGCTTTTACTGTTAGGTCAAGCTTCCAGGTATTCAGCACCCATGACCGCCAGAACCAGCCGAGGTCTTCACCGGATACATTCTCCATGGTATGAAAGAAATCCCAGGGTGTGGGATGCTTGAATGCCCAGCGGCTTACATATTCACGGAAGGCCGCGTTAAATCTTTCTTTGCCCAGCACCAGGTCCCGCAGGGCCGTGAGCATCTGTGCCGGTTTCATATAGGCTGCCACGCCCAGGTTTTCCTGCTGTATCACTTCGGGCATTGTATAAAGTCCATCCATCTCTTCGCCAAATGTGTATTTCACCATAAAGGATGAATTGGGATCGCCGAAGAAACCGCCGTCTTTGAACTCGCCCTTATTAAATGCTTCCGTAGAACCATCATTGATGAAGGTATTGAAGCCTTCATCCATCCAGGCATATTTTCTTTCATTACTGCCAACGATCATGGGGAACCAGGTATGACCAAATTCATGGTCTGTCACTCCCCACAAACCGGAACCGGAGGATGCCGAACTGCAAAAAACAATACCCGGATATTCCATACCGCCTACAATGCCTGCCACATTAGTGGCAGCAGGATAGGGATACTCAAACCATTTTTTGGAATAGTGTTCAATACTTGCTTTTACAAATTCGGTGGAACGCTGCCAGCCATTCTTTTTAATACTCTCAGCAGGGTAAGCGCTGATGGCTAAACTTTTTTTACCACTGGGCAGGTTCATCTTCGCCGCATCCAGTACAAAGGCTTTGGAAGCCGCCCATGCAACATCTCTTGTATTGGTGATCTTAAATTTCCAGGTACAGTTGGCCTGTTTCGGCCTTGAAGCAGGGTCAGTTATTTCTTTATCGCTGCGGATGACAACAGTCTTATCGCTGGCTTTGGCTGTTTCCCACCTTTTCAATTGTTCGGGAGTATAACATTCCTGCGGGTTCAGCAATTCGCCGGAACCGACAATGATCAGATCGGCAGGCGCTGTTATGGTAAAATCAATATCTCCGTATTCCAGGTAAAACTCTCCGGCCCCGAGATAAGGCATCGTATTCCATCCCTGAATATCATCATACACACAGAGCCGGGGAAACCATTGCGCTATTTCATAGATCCATCCGTTCTTCATTCTCTGGCGGCCCATCCGGTCCGTGCCATATTCAGGAACGGTGAATTCAAACTGTACGGTAAGTTTAATTTTACCGCCGCCTGCTTTCAACGCTTCGGGCAACCATGCCTGCATACGGGTATCCGTCACCGTGTATTTGGGGGTAAATGCCTTGCCATTGCTTTCGCCGGCCACCGATTTGATGGTATAACCTTCGGTGAACTTGGTATTGGCCCAGCGGCCACCGCTTTCCGTGGTGGTGGCGGAAGCTCTTGAATCTTTTTTGTAAATGTTCTGGTCGAGCTGCAGCCAGAGAAATTTCAGGTTGTCGGGGCTGTTATTCGTATACGTTATTTCTGCCGTACCACTTACACTGTGTTTACCTGTGTCAAGTGTACAGCTGATCCTGTAATCCGCCTTGTTTTGCCAGTATTTAGGACCGGGTTCTCCACTGGCGCTGCGGTAATCATTCCCTGGGTAGGGGTAGAACTGCGGGTTAAACGCTTCTTTGTGATCGTAAATAGAAAGTTGCTGATTCTGTCCGGATGAAATAAAGAGCCAACAAAAGGATACGATGCTCAACACTAATTTCTTCATATAGTACATGTTGTTTTATACCTGAAAGATAACTCAAACGCCGGCATGTAGCCTACCGTTGAAAGGGTATTTGCAATTTTTTAGGGAGTGGGGTTTGGCAAGTGGCTAGTGGCAAGTGGGTTCTCTAACTACATTAAATAGCCCTACTCGCCACTAGCCATTCCCCACTTACTATTCAAAAAGCGCTTCTGCCAATGCTACACTCTCCGGTTTGCCCACATCCACCAGCCGGTCACCGGAATGGTCATAACCCATGATGCGATGATCAGCAGCCAGTTTCAGGTATAGTTCTGTCAGCGAGAATTTTCCGGAGAAATCATATTTCTTCATCAGGCTGAATATCTCGTATTCAAAAATTACAACACAACTGTAAGCCTTCTCCGAGAATAGGGTTCTTGTTCCTCCCCCTTGCGGGGCAACTGAGGTTTGCGAAAGTTGGGAACGCAGTTCGAGGTGGGGGCCTTTCTCTTCTCCTGTAGTACTGTTTCTCCAGCCACATAACCTGTCATTCTCGTCAAACAGAAAATTCCTTGACGATTTACGGTTTGTGACGCCGAAAGAGATCAGCGGCCGGTGCAATTCATGGAACAGTACCAATTTGTACAGGTCCAGATCAGTAAGTATATCAACGTTGCAGGTCATAAACTTTTCGCCGGGGGTAAACAAGTGTTTTGCTTTTAGTAAACCACCGCCTGTTTCCAGCAATTCATCCCTTTCATTGCTGATCATTACATTACTACCCCAGCCTTTGTTTGTTGAAACTGCCTCTTCGACCTGGTCAGCAAAATGATGAACATTGACGATCACATCCTTAATGTCGTATTGCTTCAGGTATTCTATATTTCGTTGCAGCAATGATTTCCCGTTCACCAATGCCAGCGCCTTTGGATGTGTGTCTGTCCATGGTTTAAAACGGGTGCCGAGTCCTGCGGAAAAAATCATTGCTTTCATATTTCTTTTTGAAACACAGAGACAGGGAGGCAGGGAGTTTCACAGAGTATACCCTGTGTTTCTTTGTGCCTCAGTGCCTCCGTGGTTTATTTCTTTTCAGGGAGTGTATTTATCCAGTTCTTTTCATCCTGTACAATATGCCTTAGTTCAATCTTCACCTTGAATTTATTTTTCAAATGCCGGGCTATCGCATCTGCGGCATACACACTCCGGTGCTGGCCGCCCGTACAGCCAAAACTCACCATCAGGCTTTCAAATCCTCTATTGATATATTCTTCCACGCTGGTGTCAACAATATCAAACACACTATTGAGAAACTCCTGCATCCTGGTTTGCTGTTCCAGAAAATCTTTTACTTCTTTGTCCCGGCCGGTTTGGGTTTTCATACTTTCAATTCTCCCGGGGTTTAATATACCGCGGCAGTCGAATACAAAGCCCCCGCCATTGCCACTATCGTCCTGCGGAATTTCACTGCGGTAGGAAAAACTGCTGATCCTGACCACGAGCGGTGTTTGCTCTGTAGCCTGTGTTGGAGTGAACTGCTGAATGATCTCATCCGCCACACACATATCGAGCACTTTTCTGAATTCAGGAACGGAAATGCCCACACTTTGGTTGTTAAAAAAGTCACGCAGGTTTCTTAACGCTAATGGAATGCTGGTGAGAAATTGGGCTTTTCGTTCAAATAACCCCCGGAAACCATAAGCGCCCAATACCTGCAGCAACCGTATCAGGACATATCCGTTATACTGGCTGCGGAAAATATTCCTGTCAATATTTTGCCCGATAATTTTCTCAAAACTGCTCATGTAATCTTCCAGCAGATCATTTTTCCATTCATCCGGTAAATTGGCCCTTGCCTGCCAGAGCATGGAAGCCACATCATATTGCGGGGCGCCTTTCATTCCACCCTGGTAATCTATAAAATGGACGGTAGATACAGAAGATTTTATGTCTTTACCATCCATCACCATAATATTCCGGCTTTGAAAATCCCGGAACATAAAATATTTATACTCGGTGTGGGTGAGATAGTTGCTCAGGGCTTCAAAGTCATCGATCAGTTGTTGCTTATCGTATGGCTTACGCAATGCATCCAGGAAATAGTATTTAAAGTACAGCAGGTCGGCCATGATGGCCTGCTTGCCAAATTCTTTATTGGTGAGACACTTATCGTAATCAATCACTGTATCACCTTTTACCTGCAATTGTGCTAATGCTTCGAGGCTTTTCCTGAAAAGCTCATACACTTCATCTGTCAGCCCTTTAGATTCAAGGTGATGCAGTAATGAAAAATCGCCAAGGTCTTCCTGCAGGTAAAACAGTTTGTCATCACTTACAGCAAGGATTTCCGGAACAGCAAGACCTTTTGCAGTAAACTGTTTGGTGAAATAAATAAATGTTTCGTTCTCCTTAACATTGGCCCCGTAAGTGCCGATGACATGGCCCTTCTTCCCCTGCCTGTCCGGTAGGCAGGCATGCAGTCGGAAATAGCGGCGTTCGCTTCCGCTTTGCGGGAGCACATCCACCGTCAAAGGACGCTGTCCCGACCACCGTGCATATAACCCAGCAATAGACTCAACAAGGTGCTGCATCAGGCAAATGTAGTTAACCCCCTGCAATTCCGGTGGTTGCCCGGCTAACAGGCCCGCCCGGATGACTTGTATAATGAGTTGTCTCTCAAACCACCGGTCGGACGGGCATCAGGTTTTTAGGTTAAATTTACATTTTACCAATTTATATGAGTTATTTCCCTGTCAACAAGGTTCGTATTGTTACTGCTGCCAGTCTTTTTGACGGGCATGATGCTGCTATAAATATCATGCGCCGCATTATGCAGAGTAAAGGCGCCGAGATTATTCACCTGGGCCATAACCGTTCAGTGAAAGAAATTGTGGAAACGGCGATTGAAGAAGACGTACAGGGAATAGCCATCACCAGTTATCAGGGAGGTCATGTGGAGTTCTTCAAATACATGAAAGACCTGCTGGAAGAAAACGGCTGCGGGCATATTAAAATATTCGGCGGCGGCGGCGGAACCATTTTGCCGGATGAAATTGAGGAGTTGCATCAATATGG
>JANNUI010000212.1:0-3072 GCA_031395125.1 Chitinophagaceae bacterium
ATAACGATTTCAAACGGCTGACTGCCACTATGAGTCTTTAACATAAAGTGAATTCCCGGTTTACTGTGGGTGGCAAGTTCCAGTACAGTACTTCCAAGAACAGCGGTTTGAATTCCGGTTCATTACCCGGTCAGGCATTCAACACATCCGGTGTGGGCCGTCTCGCATTTAACCTGATGCCGAATGTACCGGTCTTCCTGAACAACGGGGCATACAATATCAATACTGTAAATAACAGCATTGGACAGGGAGGAAATCTCACTGCTTTACAGTTCACCAATCCCAAATACCTGATCGATAAAAACCTCTTTACCTCGGAGAATGACAGGATAATGGCCAATGCATATGCAACGGTAAAGATCATGGATGGCCTTTCATACAAGATGGTATATGGCATAGATAATCTCCAGGTTACGAACAAGTCATTCCAGGATGCGATTCATGGGGATGGTGTAGGCCAGGTTGGTTCGGCCACCAATACCCTGCAGACCTACAGGAGATGGGACTGGCAGAACCTGCTGAGTTATGATAAAACTTTCGGTAAACATACGGTAGGTGCATTGGCTGGTATTGAAGAGCAATATTCTTCATCTGATGGCTGGGGCGCCAGCCGGCAGGGTGTAACGGATCCTTTTTATAACGAATACCAGGGCGGATACAATAACATCCTGCCTGCAGGTAATTTTCTGGGTGAAAACTACCTGCTTTCTTATATTGGCCGTCTTAATTATAACTATGCCAGAAGGTACCTGCTTTTTTTCAATTTCCGCCGTGATGGTTATTCAGCCTTCGGCGATGTGAAATACGGAAATTTCTGGGGAGGCTCTGCCGGATGGCTTTTGAGTGAAGAAAAATTCTTTCAGAATTCCGGTATCTCAAAAGTATTCAGCCTGGTGAAGTTCAAAGCCAGCTATGGTGAAGTAGGAAATAACCAGGGTATTGGCGATTTCGCATATTGGACATCTTTCTCCAGCGGATTATATGCATCAGCCGCTTCTATCTTTTTCTCACAAGCCGGTAATCGCAAACTGACCTGGGAAAACAGCAAGAAAACGGACATCGGTATCGAGATCGGATTGTTCAGAAACAGGGTTACCCTGGATGTAACTTACTATAAGAATGACATCATTGACGGGATCCTGGCTGAACCAACAGCCCCTTCAAGAGGTATTCCCGGAAATTCAATTCTGGCCAATGTTGGTAATATGAACAACAAAGGTGTTGAAGTTACATTGACCGGCACCGTGGTACAGAGCAAGAATTTTACCTGGAACAGCAGTTTCAATATCACTACACTGAAGAATGTAGTGACAAAACTGGCCAACAACAATTCCGATATCCAGCCCGCTACTTCCGGTCTTGAAAGACCCAGTATGGTACGGGTGGGTGAATCGCTTGGAAGCTTCTATGTAGTAAAGGTAGGCGGTGTGAACCCCGCTAATGGCCAGCGTATCTATTACTACCGCAATGGCACCGCTGTTCAATATAACCATGCTGCCCCCGCCGCTTCCCGCTGGACTTTAGTATCCAACGGAACCGTGGCCCCCCGGGTGGCTGACCAGGCCAACGATGGTGTTATCATCGGTCCGGCGCTTCCTAAATGGCAGGGCGGGTTTGACAACAATTTCAAGTACAAGAATTTTGATGTGAACATCCTGCTGTTCTTCTCTGGCGGCAATTATGTTTATAATGGTTCAAGGTCTGGTATGAGGGATATGCGGAGCTGGAATAATATGAAGGAAATGCTGACCCGCTGGCAGAAGCCCGGCGATATCACCAACATCCCAAGAGTGGTATTTGGCGATAATATTTCCAATGGTTCCGGTGTGGTAATGAGTGAGAATGTGGAAAAAGGCAATTTCCTGAAAGCAAGAAATCTTACACTGGGTTACTCTGCCCCCAAGAATGTTACAGACAAACTGGGGATCAGCAGCATACGCTTCTTTGTGCAGATGCAGAATGCCTTCACCATCACCAAATATTCCGGGTTCGATCCTGAGATCTCTTCCAACGGTAATGGATTTGGCAACCCCAGTGTTGACCGCAATTCCGTGCCGCAGGCAAGAACACTTAACATTGGACTCAACTTAGGCTTCTAACCAAAAAAATTACGACAATGAAAATTTTCAAATTTGCTTTATACAGTATCACCGCAGGGGTGATCGTCACCAGTTGCACCAAGGGGAAGCTGAACCCGGTACCCCAGACCTTTTTGTCTGAGGCCACCGCATTTGCCGACTCTTCCCGCTGTGTACAGCAGGTTAATGGTCTTTTCTCGGCTATCAAAACAGGGCAGATGCTGGCCGGCCGCTATATGGTGTACCAGGATGTGAGAGGCGAGGAATTTTTGAACGTAACAAACAATGCTGTAACTGCATGGCTTACCTGGCAGTTCAACCTGACCGCCAGCGCCAATGAGGTGCAGGGCTTCTGGGGCGCTTGCTATGCCGCCATCAACAGGTGCAATGTGGTCATGGCTGGTTTGAGTACTGCCCCAATCAGCGGTACATTAAAAACCAACCTGATTGCTGAAGCAAAATTAGTAAGGGCAATTTCTTATTTTATGCTAATGCAGCTCTATGCTCGTCCTTATACCGACGGGGCTGGCAGTAATCTTGGCGTAATCCTGAAATTGAACCCGGAAACATCAGCTGGTGGAAATCTTCAGACCCGCACTACCGCGGCTAGTATCTACGCACAAATTCTTATTGACTTGAATGCGGCTGAAGCAGACCTCCCTTCGTTTTATACCAACAATACCCCCAGCACACTCAATACCACAAGGGGCCACAAGAACGCGGCGATTGCTCTTAAGACAAGGGTTTACCTGAATATGGGCAACTGGGCTTCGGCTATTACAGAAGGGAACAAATTAGTTCCGCTTGTCGCTCCGTGGAATACAGCAACCGGTGTGGCCAATGGGCTAAACCCAAGTATAGCGGCTGTATTCACCAGCTATACTACTAATGAGTCCATCTGGTCTGCTCCTTTCACCACATTGGACATACCGGGTACCCAAAACGGCCTTGGCTGGTATTATAACCCCGGCCCTAATGGAGGTGGTGAATATGA
>JANNUI010000217.1:0-3283 GCA_031395125.1 Chitinophagaceae bacterium
ATTCATCATCTGCTTCGCCTCTATGCTCAAAGTGGCATGAGGAACGGCCCGGAGTCTCGCCTTGTCGATCAACTTACCTGTCACCCGGCAGATGCCATAGGTCTTGTTCTCGATCCTCATCATGGCTTTTTCCAGGTGGTCAATGAAAGTGATCTGGCGGCTGGCCATCTGGCTAAGTTGTTCCCTTTCCATGCTCACACTTCCATCTTCCATCGTCATGTAACGGGCCTCATCCATATCACCACCTTCATCCTTGCGGGTGATCAGTCCCTGCAGGTAGCCCAGCTCCTTTTTGGCTGCATCCAGTTTTTTCTGGATGATCTCCCGGAACTCAGTCAGGTCAGGATCTGAGTACCGCATCGTGGGGCCGGTATACAGGGCAGCCGTTTGGGCGTCCAGTATTGACTTGGTAAACTCCGGCTCATACTTCACAGAGCTCTTTGTTGTGGTTTTAGGTATCGCTATTTTGGTTGGTTTCGGGGGTTCTTTCTTTATCACCGGCTGAACTTTTGGCTTGATGGATACAAGTGATTTCGGATCAACCGAACCAGGCTTCCTGACTACTGGTTTTGGAATAGCTGCAGCTTCCTGTTTAACCGGGGCCTTTACGGCAGGTTTGGGTAAAGGTTTAGAGGCAGGTTTAGGAGCAGGTTTTTTGGCTGCCACCTTTTTAGGCGCTGGTTTGGTCGCATGCCTGCCGGCAGGCATGGCTTTTTTTACAGTTTTCTTTGGGGTAGGTCTCATCGCTTTTTTCACAGTTTTCTTTGCAGCCGGTTTTTTGGCGGCAGGCTTCCCACCTAACCGGCGGGCAGGTTTAGGGGCGGGTTTGGCGGCCCCGCCTTTTGGGCGGGCAGGCTTTTTAGAAGCCGGTTTTTTCTTAGTTGCCATAAATTACCCTTTTTTTGAAACAATCACATTTAGCAAAACATCGTTTATCTCAATCTCTGTTCCGGCCTGTATTTCAGGCAAAAACCCGAGTGTATCGGCGAGAATTTCGGCGCAAATATAGTCTTTAAACCGGGCTAAAGAATCTTTTAATCCCTGCCCGTCCGTCAGGTGGGTGTTGGCAACAGACAGCTTTACATCCACCCTGTCTGTAAGCTCAAAACCACTGTCCTTGCGGATCTTCTGGATACGGTTCACAAATTCCCGGGCATTGCCTTCGGCCTCAAGTTCGGGGGTCACTGTAATGTCCAGCGCTACTGTCAGGCTGCCTTTATTGGCTACCGTCCAGCCGGGAATATCTTCACTGTTGATCTCCACTTCCGCAATCTGTAATATTACAGGTTCGCCCTCAACTGACAAAGTATATTGGCCCTCTTTTTCCAACAGGGCAATGTCTTCCTGGGTGAACCGGGCCAGTGCAGCTGACACTGCTTTCATCTTCGGCCCGAGCTTTTTACCCAGCGCCACAAAGTTGGGTTTGATCTTTTTGCTGATGAAAGTATTATCCGGGTTCAGGTATTCCACTTCCTTCACATTCACTTCTGCTTTTATCAGGTCTTCCACTTTTTGCAATTGTTCTTTCATCAAAGCGCTTACTGCAGGAATCATCATTTTTTGCAATGGCTGACGTACTTTGATATTTGCTTTTTTCCGGAGTGATAATATCAGGGAGGAGGCATCCTGCGCCAGTTGCATTCTCTCTTCCAATGGCAAATCAACAGCCCCCCTGCCCCCCGAAGGGGGGTTCTCAGAGTCGTCTATGCTGGGATACTTTACATGATGCACAGACTCTGCATTGAATCTTTTCGTGACAGCATTTAAATTTTGGAATATGCAATCACTGAAAAATGGAGAGATGGGGGCAATCAATCTCGTAATTGTTTCTAAACACTCATATAAAGTTTGGTAAGCACAGATCTTGCCCTGCTCATACTCGCCTTTCCAGAAACGGCGGCGGCAGAGGCGTACATACCAGTTACTCAAATGTTCGTCTACAAAATCTTCGATCACTCTTCCTGCCTGTGTCGGTTCATAATCATCCATGTATTCGTTGGCCTTCTTCACCACCGTATTCAGTGAAGAGAGGATCCAGCGGTCAATTTCCGGTCTTTCATTTACCTGGATATATGCTTCATTGAAGGCAAAGCCATCCACATTGGCATAGAGGGCAAAGAACTGGTAGGTATTGTATAAAGTGCCAAAGAATTTACGCTGCACTTCTTTGATCCCATCCAGGTCAAATTTCATATTATCCCATGGCGATGCATTGGTGATGAGGTACCACCTGGTGGCATCGGCCCCGAAGGTTTCAATGGTCTTGAACGGGTCCACCACATTGCCAAGGCGCTTACTCATTTTATTGCCATTCTTGTCCAGCACCAGGCCGTTTGACACACAAGTTTTGAATGCAGCCCCCCCACCCCCCGAAGGGGGGATTTTAGAAGTCCACGCTGGCACATCTTTCAGCTCTTTTTCAAGGCTGTCATATATCAGGCATCCAATGGCATGTAAAGTATAAAACCATCCCCGGGTTTGGTCAACGCCTTCGGCAATAAAATCTGCAGGAAAACTTTTAGCAAATACCTCTTTATTCTCAAAAGGAAAATGCCATTGCGCATAGGGCATGGCGCCGCTGTCGAACCACACATCAATAAGGTCGGGCACCCGTTTCATGGGTTTGCCTGACTCACTTACCAATGTAATTTCATCCACATAAGGTTTGTGCAGATCCAGTATGCCTCCATGCAGGTAATGCTTATTGGTTTCACCACCTAACACATTAGCTGCCTTTCTTATTTCACTCTTTAGTTCTTCAATACTACCGATACATTTTTCTTCTTCCCCGTCTTCTGTTTTCCAGATTGGAAGCGGCGTTCCCCAAAACCTTGAACGGCTCAGGTTCCAGTCCACCATATTCTCTAACCAGTTACCAAATCGGCCGGTGCCGGTTGATGCAGGTTTCCAGTTGATGGTCTTATTAAGTTCTACCATCCTGTCTTTTACTGCCGTGGTTTTAATGAACCAGGCATCCAAGGGGTAATAAATTATGGGCTTATCGGTTCGCCAGCAATGCGGATAATTGTGTTCATATTTTTCTACTTTAAATGCCCTGTTCTCTTTTTTTAATTTTACGGCTATATCAATATTCACATCCACATAATCCTTTTCGTCCTTATAATTTTTTACATAGCGGTTGCTGAATTCGCCCACACCTTCAATAAATTTCCCCTGCTTATCAACCAGGGTTAATATGCCTAAATTATTTTTCTGGCCTGCCCTGAAGTCATCAGCACCAAAAGCAGGAGCTGTGTGTACAATGCCGGTACCATCTTCTGTT
>JANNUI010000246.1:0-15994 GCA_031395125.1 Chitinophagaceae bacterium
TCGCGCGCGGGCGCGCCGATATTCAATCGAACCGTTGCCTTGAAGGATTCCTGGAAGGGGTGACAGTTGATAAATTAGTAGTGAATGAATCAAACGGCAACATACAGGCGGAAGGTATCTATTGGCAGAAAGGCGATATAAAAATGGCCGCTGCAGTAAATACCGGCACCAGCCTTCCTTCCAAACAGGTAATTGAGTTAAAAAGGATCCGTGGAAACAACACTTCTTTCAGCGGGACCATTAGTGGCAAAACAATCAGCACAAAACTCAATGCTGTTTCATTGGATCTGTTGAAAAAACAGCCGGGAGAAAAGATCATACTTGACGGATTGGAAGCGGAAGGACAGCAATTAAGTGTCAGTGATAAAAGCATGAGCCTTGCTGTTGCCAGTTATTCCATCAGCGATAACAGGAATTCAGCTTTCAGACAAGTACATTTTACATCGGATAATGAGCGGGTGAATGCGGATATCAGCATTCCTGCTCTTACCCTTGTCCCGCACCTGCAGCAACTGATCATCGGTGAAATAGTCGTGGATGCGGTGACTATGACCAGACCGGTGATCTTTTTACAGTTATCCTCCGGGAAGCCGGGGGCCGATGAAAAAAAGAGCAGGTTGCCTGAACTAAATATCAGCGAAATAAAAATCATACAACCGCAATTCAATTTTACCCGGCAAAGCGACAGCGGCCTCCTTTCACTTAACTGGAACAGTGATACTAAAAGCAATAACCTGTTGTACCTGGCAGACCTGCAGACCCGGAACGGGGATGCATCAACACTCTCAGTAAAAAAAATGGAACTCAATCTTGCTGATTTCAGTTTTGCCAGCCCGGGAGGGAAAAAATTCAATACCGGCGACGGGAAACTGTTGTCACAGCTCCGTGATATTTCAGTTGGGCAGAAAGAGAATGAACCGTTGACCTGGAAGGCCACTATCAGCAGTCTGGAGGCTGAAGATTTCCAGCTTGACAGTATGGGAAAGACGGGAGGTAAACTACTGTTGAAAAGTGCAGCATTGAAAGAATTCAAGGTTAGTTCGGCCTCTATTAAGCACATGCCGCAACTGGCAGCCGCTAACACTTCATTTCAGCTCAGCGGGTTTACAGGCAATTATACAGATGCAGGTTCCCGGTTCCAATGGTACAATGCCGGCTTTGACCGTAGCCACAACAGTTTCTCATTGGACTCATTCTCCTTCAGGCCGGTTTTGGAAAAAGATTCATTCCTGATCAGCAAACAATACCAGACAGATTATATCCGGGCCGGCACCGGTGCTGTGCGGATCGGTCCTGTTGACCTTGATGCATTTATTAAAGACAGTACACTCAATATTAAAAAAGTATGGGTGAGTGAAGCTTACTTCACCGATCACAAAGACAAAAGCCTGCCATTCAATGCCGGTATCATCAAACCGCTGCCGGTGAATACGATAAAAAAGATCCCGTTTAAACTCGCCATTGACAGCATAGAACTCAGTAATGCCAGTGTGAAATACACAGAAGTGAATGTCCGTAAGGACTCTCCAAAGGAGTCCCGACGGACCTTCGGAGAAAAAAACAAACTGTCGGGTACCATCCCGGTTACCCGGATGTCTGTTCATCTTTTCAATCTGAAGAATTATAACCTGGAAGATAAAGACAGCTTCAGTATACGGGCGGTGGGTTACCTGATGGATTCGGTATGGACACGTCTTCGGATCAAAGAATCTTATACCGACTCCCTTGGCGGTTTCCTGATGACACTTCGGATGAAACCCGGCGATCTGACCGTACTGAACAGTGCCCTTGTACCACTTGCCTCCATTAAACTTATATCGGGAAGGCTGGATACCCTCGGGATGAGGGCCATTGGCCGTGAGTACCTCGCACTGGGTGAAATGAAAATGTTCTATGAAGACCTGAAAATACAATTATTGAAGAACGGTCAGGAGAACAAAATACCATTCATGACAAAAATGGTCTCCTTCCTTGCCAACACATTTGTCATCAAAACAAACAACAGGTCCAAAACAGGAAATGTATTCTTCATCCGCCGCCGGGACAGATCGGCCATCAATTACCTGATAAAAATAGCCATAAGCGGTATGGCCAGCAGCGTGGGAGCCAAAAGCAATAAGAAAATGATGCGGCAATACCGGAATGAACTGGATAAAAGAGGGCTGCCGCCTATTGATCTTGAGTAACCGGTAAATTTGTCGCTTGTGATTAATAAAATGTTTTTTCCCCAAAGGGAAAAATGGGTGTTGAAGGATTTCAGTACCTTAAAGTATAATTAACCCTTATCTCCACTATGCCATCGTTTGTAAATAAACCGGTCCGCCTCCTTTGTATATTTTTTTTCGCAGTACTGACCGCCCAATCCCAGACCCAGGAAGATTTTGACAAAAAACTAACCGATATCTATACGGTTAATGCCACCGATAAAAAGAAAGCCCTGGCGCTTGCCAGGGAGCTTTATAATGCAGCAGAGAAAAAAAAGGAACTGCAGACCATCACCAACTATTACATGCTGAAGAACCTGTTTGAAAATATTACGCCGGATGCTGCGCTGGCCAAAACCTGTGCGGAAAAGGCGGACAGGGTCACCAGGGAATCAGTTGGCAAAGAAGTACCGAAAGCGGATTACGGAAGCGACAGCATGAACCTCTGGTACAATACCCTTTATCCCGGCCTCTATGAAACAACAGATCCCGGCAATGCCAAAAAGGCCCTTGCATTCCTGGACAAATACTCTTCGTTCCGGTCTTTTGCCAACTACACCGGCATCGCTTACGCATTTGAACGAAACGGCGATTTTGAAAATGCCCGGAAATATTATGTGTACTCACTAACCCTTACCGGTGATGAAAAGACCGAGCATGTTTCCTATCTCTACTATATCCTCTTCCTCACCAAGTCCGGCGACTACCTGAAAGCGGAGGAACTGATAAAAAAGATCGGGGGGCTGGCCCTTACTGCTTCATCGGATATTTTAAAGATGTCTTACCGCAATGAAGCCTTATCAGCACATACGCTGTATTATTATTATATCGGCGATTATGAATCCTATGTAAAGTCATCTGACATTCAGAATAAAGAGCTGGCAAAAATGTATGCCACCTACAAGATGCCCTGCTCCGGGCAGGAAAATATCCGGCTTACCAATGCAGCAGTGGCCAGTGAGTTCCTGAAGGATTATAATGCCGCAGAGAGATACTGGAAAAGCCGGGACTCTGCCTATACCGCCTGGATCAAATGCCAGAAAGAGCAGTATCCCAACCTGAAGCTTTATGATTTCTCTATGTGGCCGGTTTTCCTGCTGAAGAGAGGAAAGGATAAACTGGTTCCCCGCCCGCTGGATTTTTACATCAAAGAATCAGATACCTATTACAATAGTTTTGACCAATACGCGGATATGAGTATCCGGTTCTACCAGGCGAACCACCTCGCTTTCCTGAGATCCTCCAAATACAAACCCATTTTTTTGCCGATACTCGACCGGATACGGAATACAAAAGATTTCCGGGAATCTACCCGGCCGTTCACCGATTTTGCTTATTTCCTGATGCGGGACCGCAACTGGAATGAGTCCAAAAATATTTACAACGAACTCTACACCCTCAACAGCGGCTGGATCAATGACATCATCTTTACTTTCGGAGAAAAAGCATTTGTAACCTACTATAATGCCAAACTGAAGGATGGCTATGAAAATTTTCACAGTTTTGTAAAGCTCGCAAAAGATAAACAACCCGTCTTATTTCCGGAATTGTCTGCACAGGCATACAACAACCTTCTTTTCACCAAATCCATCTCGCTGCAGGGCACCAAAAAAAGAAAAGAGGCCTTTATCAAAAGTAATGACAAAGCCACTATCCAACTATATGAAAAATGGCTGGATAAAAAACAACAGCTGATACGGGAATACTTCAAATCAACGGGGCCCGCAGGTGGGCCCCCCACCGGTGAAAAACCAGCACAGCCCGACCTGAAAACCCTGCAGGACGAAGTGGCCGCTATGGAAAACCAGCTCACCAGCCAATCAAAAGATTACAAGAAACTGCTTAAAATAACACCACTTGACTGGAAAGAAGTGCAGGCCAAACTGAAAGAAGGCGAAGCAGCAGTGGAAATGATACGTTTCCAGTGGAGGGACCAGGTGTATTATTCGGATACGGCCTATTACGCAGCCTATATCTTCACAAAAAACAGTCCCCACCCAGAAGTGGTTTACCTGCCCGGGGCTGCTGCCGAACTGGATAATAAATTCTACAAAAAATATAAGGATAATATCAGGTTCAGAATTGAAGACAAGGACTCCTACAATAATTACTGGAAAGCTATCCAGGAAAAACTGGGCAACATTAAAAAAGTTTATTTCTCTCCCGATGGGATCTATCATCTTATTAATATCTCGACGCTGAAGAACCCGGTCAGTAACAAATTTGTGCTGGATGAAACGGAGATCCATTCCACCACTTCCACCGGCGATATTGCCGTGGTCACAGCAGCCCGTACAGAAATCAGTACTGCTGTACTGATCGGAAGACCCGCTTACAAAACGACAGCCCCTGCATCGGCCGTACCACTTATGGATGAAACCACCCGTTCCTTTGTCAGCAGTTTCAGGGATGCGGATATCAAAGACCTGCCGGGTACAGAAGAGGAAGTGATGACCATTAAAAAAGAAATGGAACTAGAAAAAGTAAGTGTGAAGTATTACCTGAAAGAACAGGCAACAGAAGATAAGGTGTACCAGTTGCACAGCCCTGCCATATTACATATTGCCACACATGGCTACTGGTCCGGCGCCGGGGAAAATGCCACGGATGGCTACCGGGTGTTTAATGCCATGGTGAACTCCGGCCTGTTACTGGCCGGTGTTGTGAATTATTACAGCAGCGATGAATATCCCGATACATACGATGGCATACTGACTGCTTATGAAGCACAGAACCTCGACCTTCAAAATACTTCACTGGTCATTTTGTCTGCCTGTGAAACGACCCTCGGTTACCTGGATGCAGGCGAAGGTGTATATGGATTGCAGAGAGCCTTCCGTGCCGCAGGCGCAGGCAGCATCATGACCAGTCTCTGGAAAGTGGACGACAATGCCACCAAAGATTTCATGATCGCCTTTTACCATCATTATTTAAAGACAAAAGATAAAGCGGCTGCTTTTGCCACGGCGCAAAAGGCCATCAGGGAAAAATACATCCATCCCTATTTCTGGGGTGCTTTTGTAATGGCGGGGGAATGACGCTGATCACCTGAGCGGGAACTTCAGTTTCACCTCACATCCCTTGCCTGGCGATGAGGTGATGGTAAGTTTTCCATTATGTGCTTCGGCCCGGCTGCGCATATTAAGAAGGCCGATACCCTTGTTGTCAACCAAGGAAGTGTCAAAACCGTTTCCGTTATCGCAGATGGCAAGAATAAGTTGTCCGTTGTTTTGTTTTACTTCAATCTTTACCTCCGTGGCACCGGCATATTTGATGATGTTATTCGTCTGCTCCTGTATGATACGGTAAATGGTCAGCTTCTCATCGGAGTTCAGTTGCTCCTCCATAGCCTTCTCAAAACTAAGATCCACTTCCATTTGCTGCAAAGCACGCAGGTTATGTACGATATCGCCGATGCTGTCCCGTAGTCCTGCGGTACTTATACCCGGCGCACTGAGCGACCTGGAGAGTTTCCGTATTTCATGCAGGGCCAGCAACTGGTATTCGATGGCTTTATCCAGCAGCATATTCGCTTCCCCAGGCGACCCCCTGGCCGTATCCATGTATAATTTGGCGCTCATCAGTATCTGGTTCACATTATCGTGCAGTTCCCGGCTGATCTTTGTTTTCTCCTGTTCCTGCGCTTGCAGGGTTGCCAGGGTGATGGCTTTTTGTTTTTGCTCCTGTTCCTTTAGCAACTCCTCTTTCAACATTTTTTCTTCAGTCACATCCCGGATGGAGCCCAGTATCCGGATCGGTTTTTCGTCTTTGTAAAGAATGATACCGGAGTCATTCAGCAATTTGTAGCTGCCGTCGGCATACTCAAAGCGGTATTCGTCCTCCCATTTTTCATTGCGGAGAAAGAGCTCTTCATCCAGTTTCCGTTTCACCCTTTCCTGGTCATTGGGATGTATCTTGTCAAACCACCAGTTCAGGTTATCGCCGATCTGTTCCGGCGGATAGCCTGAAAGCCTGCTGAAAGCATCACTCCGGTAAATGGTATTGGCAGCTATATCAAAATCCCAGATGGCATCAGAAGCCAGTTTGTTTACATAAAAAAATCGTTCATTGCTTTTCAGCAGTTCTTTTTCGGTGTTAACGAAATGAGTGATATCTGAATAGGAAACTACCACGGCGTAAGGCTCAAATTCACCTGATTTTATCATTGCCTCCGAGTTTACAGACAGCCATACTAAATTCCCGCCGGGTTGCTGAATACCCATGATCACATTCCGCTGCGGGAAACCGGTCTGCAGGCTTACCACGGCCGGAAACTGGTGAAGCGGAAATTCCGACCCGTCTGCACGGATGGCTTTCCACGACGGGCTGGCTACTACTTTACCTAATACCTCCTCTTCGGTCAGCCCGAGAATTTCTGCTCCCTTCTGGTTACAGGTAATGATACGGCCGCCGGCATCCATCATTACCACCCCATGCGGCAGTGTGTTCACCATCGCTTCAAACTTTATTTCAGATGCTTCCAGTTCCTCCTCTTTATGCTTAATATCATTGATGATATGACTAACTATCATGACAGCCACCGGTTCTTCTTTTTCATTGATGATATGGGTGGCCGTGGTAAACAGATCCAGTTGTTGGCCGTCAAACCGGCGGAATACTACCTCGCCGCTCCAGAAACCATTTTGCTGCAGGGCTTTCAGCAACTGCTCACGGCTGCTGTTTTTAAATTCAATATCTATAAGGCTGAACAGGTTTTTACCCATGGCACCGGAACGTCCATGCATTTCCTCGGCCACTGCATTCCAGCCGCTGATGTTGAACTGAAGATCGGTCTGAATAAGGGCATGATGATGTACAGGATTGCCACTGCCACCGGGGGCAGCTTTGTGTATGACCGACAGATAACTGGTCTTTACTGAACGTAAAACGTCCGGTTTGCTCATAGATATTGGCTTACAGTGGTATAAACGGCGTTTTGAACAAGGCATTGTGCAAAACGCAGTATAATATAGAAATTTTACCAGCCATCTGCAAAGTATAAGTCCTCTTTCTTCGCTATACTCGTAAAAAACACAGTCCTTCCCCCGGGTTACTACGTATGAATAATCAAATACCATTACCTTATACAGTTCCAACATACAGTATATCGGGGCTCCTCAACAGGAAGGCTAACTTTCCCAAAATCACTTATCTTCGAATATCGAATAGTTGCATAACTAACTAATTCGGTTTCTCGGGGATTACACAGATTTACACAGAATGGATTTGAATGATCTGACATATATGATTAGAGGGGCGATATTCAAAGTTCATTCTGCCCTGGGCTATTGGAAAGTGTATATGAAGCCGCACTGGTTTATGAACTCGTTCAAATGGGGCTGAATGTGCAAACACAAATTGGTGTACCCGTTAACTATAATGAGATCAAACTGGAACTTGGCTTCCGGCTTGATATCCTGGTCAACGATAGTGTGATAATTGAGATAAAATCTGTAGATACATTGCATGATGTACACAAAAAACAACTGCTGACACACTTAAAGCTTACGGGCAAAAAAATTGGCATTCTTGTAAATTTTAACGTAGCCACATTAACAGATAAACAAAGTATTATACGAATCATAAACTAATTCTCCGGATTTTATCTGTGTAAATCTGTGAAATCTGTGAGAAAAAAAGATAACTCAGAAAATATGAAGAGAGTCATTAAGAAAGTGGCCATTCTCGGAAGCGGTATCATGGGGTCCAGGATTGCCTGCCATTTTGCTGGGATTGGTGTCCAGGTAACACTGTTGGATATAGCCCCCCTGCCCCCCGAAGGGGGGTTCACGAAACCCTCCGGCAAAAACAAGATAGTGAATGATGCACTGGCGGCTGCTATCAAATCAAACCCCTCCCCTGTTTACCATAAAGACGTTATCAAAAAAATAACCACGGGCAATTTTGAAGACAACATGAAAGATATTGCCGGCTGCGATTGGGTGATCGAAGTAGTGGTGGAAAGGTTAGACATCAAACAGAAGGTTTTTGAACAGGTTGAAAAATACCGCACACCCGGTACACTTATTACTTCCAATACCTCGGGCATCCCTATCCACATGATGGCTGAAGGCAGAAGCGATGATTTCAAAAAACATTTCTGCGGTACCCACTTTTTCAACCCGCCCCGCTACTTAAGGTTATTAGAGATCATTCCCACTCCATATACAGATCCTGCCATTATTGACTTTTTGATGAGCTATGGGGATCTGTACCTGGGTAAAACAACCGTATTATGTAAAGACACTCCTGCCTTCATCGCTAACCGTATCGGTGTATTTGGTATGATGGCCATTATGAATGTAAAAGAAAAACTGAAGCTGAGTGTGGATGAAATAGATGCACTCACCGGACCTGTTATCGGCCGTCCAAAATCCGCCACTTTCCGCACCGGCGATGTGGTGGGGTTGGATACTTTGGTGAAAGTGGCTAAAGGTGTTGCCGGTAATTGCCCCAATGATGAAGCTAAGGAGCAATTCAATATCCCGGCATGGCTGGAAAAAATGATCGCCAATAACTGGCTGGGTGATAAAACCGGGCAAGGATTTTTTAAGAAAATGCCCCCATCTCCGGCCAGTGGCGGAGAGAAAGAAATTTTGACGCTGAACCTGGATACGATGGAATATGGCCCTAGGGTGAAACCGAAATTCGCATCATTGGAAGCGGCCAAACCTATTGATGACCTGTACACCCGTTTAAAAATGCTGGTGGCGGGTCAGGATAAGGCCGGGGAGTTCTATCGTTTATTCCACTATGGTTTGTTCTCCTATATCTCACATCGCATTCCGGAAATAAGCGATGAATTGTACCGGGTAGATGATGCCATGATGGCCGGCTTTGGCTGGGAGATCGGCGCCTTTGAAAGCTGGGATGTATTAGGACTTGCCAAAACTACTGAAGCCATGAAAGCCGCTGGTTATAAAGTGGCCGCCTGGGTGGATGAAATGATCGCTGCAGGCAATAAATCTTTCTACAAAGTAGAAGGCGGTAAAAAATATTGCTACGATACTGCATCAAAGACTTACAAAGTTCTGCCCGGCGGGGAGGCCTTTATTGTCATGAGTAATTACACCGATAAACAGATCTGGAAGAACGGGAGTTGCCGCCTCTATGATCTGGGGGATGATGTGCTGGGGCTGCAATGGTTCACTAAAATGGGCAGCATCGGTGGTGATGTGTTAAGCGGCATCAACACAGCGATCGAAAAAGCGGAGAAAAATTATAAAGGGCTGGTCATCGCCAATGAAGGTCCGAATTTCTCGGCCGGGGCCAATGTTGGGATGATATTCATGCTGGCCATTGACCAGGAATATGATGAACTGGATATGGCCATCCGGCTTTTTCAGAATACCATGATGCGGGCAAGATATTCCGCTGTACCGGTAGTGGTGGCGCCTCATGGGCTTGCATTTGGCGGCGCATGTGAACTGAGCCTGCATGCCGATAAATGCTGCCCGGCTGCGGAAACTTACACTGGCCTTGTTGAATTGGGTGTTGGCTTAATTCCCGGTGGTGGTGGTACCAAAGAATTTGTGTTAAGGGCTTCTGATGAAATGCATGAAGACGAACCGGAAACCATCACACTGAAAAATCGTTTTCTTTCCATTGCCACCGCCAAAGTTGCCACTTCTGCGCAGGAAGGATTTGGGTTAGGTGTGTACCGGAAGGGGTTGGATGAAGTAGTAATGAACCAAGGTCGCCGGGTGGCCGAAGCAAAAAAATCAGTGATCGAAATATTTGACAGCGGCTATACTACACCTGTTCAGCGAAAAGATATTAAAGTACTGGGACAGTCTGCACTCGGTGCTTTATACTCCGGTATCCATGCGATGAAAACGGCTAACTATGCCACTGAGCATGATTCAGTAGTAGCAAAGAAACTGGCCTATGTGATGTGCGGCGGCGACCTGAGTGAACCGACGCTGGTCTCTGAACAATACCTGCTTGACCTGGAAAGAGAGGCTTTCCTGTCTCTTTGCAGTGAAAAGAAAACGCTGGAAAGGATACAGAGTGTGCTGAAAAACGGCCGGCCGGTTCGCAACTAAGGTCTGACGGTCCCCGTCTGACCAATTCAGGCAAAAGACTTATTTTAGAGTTAGTACATCAACCATTTAAAACTGGGACATATGAAAGGAATACTCTTCGTCACGCTGCTGCTTATCGGCAGTATACAAGCATACAGTCAAAAGGATCTATCCGGCGCATACGGCTACACATTTCCGGTGCAAAAAGCTCAGCCGCCTAAGGACAAAACAGCTATCCCTGGTGGCCAGCTGGTGCTGGTGCGGATGGAGGATAATAAATACCGCTTCTGGCTGGATGTGCTGACCGGCCCTCCCGGCTATAACAGGGGCGAAACAGATGGCACCATTACTTTTGTAAATGACACTGCTTCTTATGACAATACATTTGAAGATGCAGAACATCCCTGCATATTAAAATTTAAGATTACCGGCAACATCATCCGCATCAACAGCCAGTCCACTTCTTTTAACTGCGGGTTTGGCAATGGCGTAAATGCTGATGGTGATTACCCAAGATTAAAGACCCAACCGGTACTGGATAACAAATGGCTGAGAACAGAATACCCCAGCACCCCCTTGGCATCAGCAGCTGATAATAAAGCAGAACTCTTCCAGGATGAGAATTGCTATGTTCCGTTCTCGCCCAAAAGATATGTCATAAAGACGGAGACTTTCCTGAGTATTGCGGAAACAGAGAAAAGCATTTACACGGAATACTTTACTTCAGCAGGAAAATTCGTCTGGGGTTGGTTAAAAAAATCAGACATCCAGATAATCCCCCCGAGATAAACCATGGGATCAGCAGAGATCGCCGGTAGCCAGCTTATCATTTACTCGCATATCATTACCTATGGCAATGCAGCAACACAGGAGCTGACCGGCATGATGCGGGAAGAGATTGAAACAATGTGGAATGAACCGCAGGAAAGTTTAAAGCTGAACGATTTAATGTTTATGGTTGTCTTTCGCATAACCGCATCTTTTCAACCCGGCATCAATGAAATTGATATTTATCAGAACCTTGATCCCCGCAATAATTATTTCCGCATCGAAGAATTTGCACACGGCAATATCTCATTTGTTGACGGACTGGGTTGCAACAGTGGTTATTTTAAACTGGAGAACCTCTATAAAGGTTCCACCACGGCTGCTCATGAATACGGGCACACAGTAGGATTGGATCATCCCGGGGATCTTGATTTAAGAGGTAAAGGTGTACCGGGCATCATGTACCCAAGAGGCACATTGGTTGACCCGCAGTACCAGTATGAGCCAGACAAACCTGCCGGCACAAAAGGCGGCACCCTGTATCCCATATACCGCAAAGTATTGAAGGAAGATATTGTAAGGCTAAACCTCCATCAACTGGATTTTGAATACGGGAGAGCCGTGCTGGGAGAGTTTACAAATTACTGGCACCAAAGTCATTCAGATATTGACCCGTTGGATCCTATGAAATGAGATCAGGCATCATTCAGCGCTGATGTAATATCAGGAAACCTGAACTGAAACCCTGTAAGCAGGATCTTGTCAGCGCTTACTGTTGCGCTTTTCAGCAATTCTATACTCATTTCGCCCAATAAAAATTTGAGAACAAAAGATGGCACCCTGAATGGAATGAAAAAACGCTTTCGGCTACAGGCAAGCGCCAGCACCAGTTCCCTGTTTGAAACCGGCTTCGGGGCCACTGCATTATACACTCCGTTCATTGTTTCATTTTCAATGGCAGCTATGAAAATACTTACCAGGTCATCGATATGTATCCAGCTGATGATTTGCCGGCCGCTTCCCAGTATTGTTGCTATACCAAATCGCAGGGGCATCATAAATTCTTTTAATGCACCTCCTTCCCTGCTCAACACAATCCCGATCCTCAATTTTACCAACCGCTTATGAAGAGCGGTAACCAGTTCAATACTGTCTTCCCATTGCCGGCAGGTCTGCCCTAAAAAATCATTGGCCGGAAGGTCAGATTCAATGAACTTACGGAGACTATTCCCCTCTCCACCCAGTGGAGAGGGGTTAGGCTTGCCCACCGTAGCTTTAGCGGAGGCGGGGGTGAGGTCCGCCCCATACCACCCAATGGCAGACGCACCAATGACTGATCTTACTTTATTGGGTATCTCTTCCAGGCTTTTTGTGATCAGCCGGCTGCTCATTACCCGGCTGTCCAATATTTCCTGCTTTCTTTTCTTTGACCATCGTTTATCAGCCACTCCTGCCCCGGCTAAATGAATAATATGATCAGCCCTGCTGATGGCAGTTTTATCGATCGCCTGGTCTTCCACATTCCAGGTTGCATAGGAAAGACCGGGTGTTGAGGATTTTTTCCCGGCATCCCTGGTCAGGATAATAACCTCGTAACCTTTTGCCAGTAAAGCTTGTCCAAGTACTTTACCCACCAATCCTGTGCCGCCGGAAATGAGAACAGTTGACATACTGTTGAAGTTAGCGTTATATAACAACCGTTTACCGGTATTGTTCATGGCACATCCGCGGAAACCCATATCTTCAAACCAGCATAAAGGAAATAATATGAGTGTAGTTCTGTCTGTAAAAAATATCGCCAAATCGTACAGTACCGTCCGGGCACTGAACGGAGTGTCCTTTGATGTACCGCAGGGATCGGTGTTTGGCATCCTCGGCCCCAATGGCAGCGGCAAGACCACGCTGCTGGGGATCGTCATGGATGTATTACGGGCCAACAGCGGTGAGTTTTTGTGGTTTGGCAAGCCCGGGTCATCTGAACAACGAAAGAAAATAGGTTCGCTGCTGGAAACTCCCAATTTCTACAGTTATCTCTCCGGCACAGATAATTTAAAGATCACCCAGGCCATCAGCGGCAGGGGCAATAAAAAAGATATTGATGCAGTACTGAAAAAAGTAAACCTCTATGACCGGCGCTGGGCCCCTTTTAAATCCTTCAGCCTCGGTATGAAACAGCGGCTGGCGATCGGCGCTGCACTTTTGGGGAACCCCAAAGTGATGGTACTGGATGAACCAACCAATGGTCTTGACCCGGTGGGTATTGCCGAAATACGGCAACTGATCGTAGAACTGAGGGAGCAGGGCCATACCATCATTATGGCCAGCCACCTGCTGGATGAAGTGGAAAAAGTCTGCACCCATGCCGCCATTTTAAAGAACGGAAACCTGGTAACTACCGGGAATGTGGAGGAGATAATGATGGATGAGGATGTAGTGGAACTGAGCGCCGCGGATATAACTGCACTGGCAGCTTTGATGAAGAGGATGGGTAAAGATGTGATGGTTGATACCAGGGCCAATACGGTGCAGGCTATTTATCCAAAAAACACGGCCCGGCTGGATGAGATCAACCGTTTTTGTTTTGATAACGGGATCGTACTGACACAACTGGTATTAAGAAAGAAAAAACTGGAAGCCAGGTTTTTCGAATTAACCAATAACTGATCAAATAAAAAGACAATCCGAAAGTCCTCCGCCGGTTGGCGGGGATTTAGGGGGCCAATATTATGACAACACTGATACGTACAGAATGGCTGAAGATGAAGAAGTACAATGCCTTCTGGTGGATCATGGGCATCACCGCCCTCTCCTACCCGGGCATTAATTATATTTTCTACATGATCTATGATTCGATCATTCACAATCCCTCCAAAGTGGGACAGGCTGCAAAAATGATCATTGGTAATCCCTTCTCTTTCCCGGACGTTTGGCATACTGTGGCCTATGCTTCCTCTATTTTTATTTTTATACCTGCTGTGGTGGTCATCATGTTCATCACCAATGAGTACAGTTTCAAAACCCACCGGCAGAATATCATTGATGGCTGGAGCCGGCACCAGTTTGTAACCAGCAAACTGATCGATGTACTGATCATCACATTAATAATAACACTATTATACTTTGGAGTAGCGCTGGTTGCCGGTTTTGTAAGCCATGACAGATTACTGAGGGATACCTGGGGCAAGTCCTACTATATTGGACTGTTCGCCCTCCAGACATTTTCACAATTGTCTATCGCTTTCCTGATCGGTTTCCTTGTCCGGAAAGCATTTATTGCCCTTGGCTTTTTCTTCTTCTATATAATTCTTGAACATATTATTGTTAATATACTGAGGTATTACGGCAGCAATGCGCGGCATTTTCTGCCGATGGAGGTTTCTGACCGGATGATCCCTGTGCCGGGGTTTATCGGGCAACTGGATAAAGAAGCCTACGAGAAATCGCTGGAGGCCGTACAACAGCAGGTTATCCTTACCCTTATTCTTACTGCTGCTATCTGGGTAATTTGCTTTTGGATCAATAAGAAGAGGGATTTGAAGTAGCCAGTTAATCAAATGCCTTCTTAGTTGTGCGGATTATTTTGATTTCTCTTGGGGAGTTTTTAATTGGATGCAATAGTCTGGTCATTTGCTGCATTTCGTACAATTTTCTGAACCGTTCCATAATATTTGAATTGCTCATCAATTCTGTATGAAATTGCTCCTGCTCTTCAAAAGATCTGAATATGTGCAATGACTTATTCATACCCAAATTTAAAAATTTATCCGGGGTTTCTCAATTGATAAAAAGTATTTTAACTGTTTCTTCCCGGTAGCCATCAGGGCCGCTGTCCATAACCTCTCCTCACATGATTACCGCTGCTCCCAACTTGTGCCCGGGAATTATTATCCCGGTTTGGCTGAAAAGAAGACCTGCTCACAGGAGCTTTAGCATAAGTGGGCCTTTGCGGTCGTGGTGCCGGCAAAGGCGCCGCCATATTTGCATTGCTGCTAAAAGGATGCTCCTGCACCACGGGTATATTTTTCCTGATCAGTTTTTGAATATCTTTTATCTCATCTCTCTCTTCCAAACTGCAGAAGGAAATGGCAATACCGGTATTGCCTGCCCGGCCGGTACGGCCGATACGGTGTACATAGGTTTCCGCCACATTCGGCATATCAAAATTGATAACATGGGTCAGTTCGTCAATGTCAATACCACGGGCAGCAATATCTGTTGCGACCAATACACGGAGTGTACCATTCTTAAAATCAGATAATGCACCCTGTCTTGCATTCTGCGACTTGTTGCCATGGATGGCAGCGGCTCTTACGTTATGCCGCTGCAGGATCTTCACTACTTTATCAGCTCCGTGTTTGGTACGGGTAAATACCAATGCGGTTTTGATAGCTTTATCCTGTAACAGGTGCAACAGCAATTCCGGTTTTTCCATTTTACCAACATGATAAAGGCTCTGCTCTGTTTTATCAACTGTAGTTGCAGGTGGTGTCACTTCTACTTTTACAGGATGCGTTAATAATACACTGGCCAGTTTCTGTATCTCCGGCGGCATGGTAGCTGAAAAGAAAAGTGTTTGTCTTTTTGGCGGCAGTTTGGCGATGATCTTTTTCACATCATGGATAAAGCCCATGTCGAGCATACGGTCTGCTTCATCCAGTACAAATATTTGCAGCTTGTCCAGGCGGACATAGCCCTGGCTCATCAGGTCGAGCAGGCGGCCGGGTGTGGCCACCAGCACATCCACTCCCCTGCGCAAGGCATTGGTCTGGTTCATTTGTGATACGCCGCCAAAGATGACGGTGTGGCGGATGCCGGTAAATTTTCCATAGGCAGCAAAGCTTTCATCAATTTGTATCGCCAGTTCTCTTGTAGGCGTTAATATTAATACTTTGATACCGGGTGCCATTGGTTTTTGTTCATGCAGGATCTGCAGGATAGGAATGGCGAAAGCGGCTGTTTTGCCGGTGCCTGTTTGGGCGCAGCCCAGCAGGTCTTTAC
>JANNUI010000281.1:0-2308 GCA_031395125.1 Chitinophagaceae bacterium
CCATATCGGACAATTAAATAGTTGATAAATAAAAGAGGAGCGAAGTTATCTTAAAACAAGGAAATGGGCAAAAAGAGGGCAAACAGGTAGTGTGTCACACGATAGCTATCGGGTTTGAAAGAGAAATGCTTTAACCATAGATTTCACGGATTGAATACACACAGATCACACTGTGTTATCTGTGTCATAGTCTGTGTTATCTGTGGTAAGAAAATTAAACTGACCCAGTAACCGCAAATCGCTTATCGTCATTTAAAACCGCTGAAACAATAATTCTGAGCACAGTTTCTAATTGGATATTTTTGTGAATTGTTTCATTATGCAAAGACTACTGGCAGTATGCTTACTTTTTTTCATCTGTGACTGTGCCGCTCAGCCACAACCGGGCAGGGTTGCGAAGATCACTGTTTTGGATGAGGAGCGTCGCCCGATACCAGCAGCTTCGGTTCATCTTTTGACAATTGATTCTGCATTGCTGCAGGTACAGGGCACTGATAAATCAGGGGCGGCCGGGTTCAGCGGGTTATCAGCCAGCAGCTATATATTAAAAATCACACATACGGACTACCAGGTCAAAATGCTGACCATAAGTTTTCAGCAATCCTCTTTTATAGAAACAGTAACCCTGCAAGGCATTGCATCTGTTTTAGATGCGGTCACCGTTACTTCCAAAAAACCCTTTGTTCAGTTCAGGCCGGATAAGACGGTGATAAATGTGGAAGCCGGTATCACCAATGCAGGGGCCACCGTTATGGATGTTTTGGAGAAATCACCCGGTATAACCGTTGGCAGGGACGGTACCATTATCATGAAAGGCAAGCCACAGGTGATGGTACTGATAGACGGCAAGCAAACGCAGCTCAGCGGATCAGAGCTGCAGGCCTATCTTTCCGGGTTAAGCGCTTCGCAGGTTGATGTGATTGAACTGATCGATAACCCCGGTGCCAGGTATGATGCGGCAGGTAATGCGGGTATTATCAATATCAAAACCAGGATCACCAGGCAAAAAGGGTTCAACGGATCTCTTAGCCTCAGCCTTGGCCAGGGCTTTTTTACAAAGGGTAACAACAGCTTCAACATCAACTACCGGGCGGGTAAGTTCAATTACTTTGTTAGCTATGGGAACAGGCTGGGCAGGGAAAAAATGACCATAGATGCCCTGCGGAAGTACTTTGATGTCAATGGCCATGATTCACTTCTACTTCAACAGCCGTATGTGACGAAAACAAAGATCAGGTCGCACAACCTGAAGACCGGAATGGATTTTTTTGCGGGCAAGCAAACGACATTGGGTATTGCTTTTACTGGCAACCTGACCAATCGCAGCATCAGCAGTTTCAGCAATATTGACTGGATGTCGCCCTCCTATGTTATAGATTCCAGTATCATCACATCCGGAACAAGATCCGTACGCTTTCAGCGGGCCGGTATCAATTTTAACGGCAGGCATAGTTTTAGCGATGGGGCTGAACTCACAACGGATATTGACTTTATCAAATTTGATATTGCCGCGGACCAGTACTTTCAAACCCAGTTAACAGCACCGGGAAGCATGCCACTGTCTACAAAAGGCAATATCCCGTCTGACCTGAACATCTTTGCCGCTAAGGTTGATTATTCAAGAAAGTTCAAAAAAATTCTTTGGGAAACCGGGATAAAAACAGCCAGCACTGCTACCGATAACCTGGCCCAATACTATTTTAATGATGGGAGCGGCTGGCGGGATGACCTGGGCCGCAGTAATCATTTCCTGTATGATGAAAAAATACATGCAGCCTACAGCAGTATTGATGCAGAAGCAGGCAAGTGGCACTGGCAGACGGGTCTTCGTTATGAGTTCACCAATTATAAGGCCAACCAATTAGGCAATTCCGTGGTAAAGGACTCTGCTTTCCGGAAAAAATATGGAAGCCTGTTCCCGTCCGCATTTGTTTCATACGCGGCTGACAGTAATCATACATTTACACTTCGTCTTGGCAGAAGAATAGACAGGCCCCAGTTTCAAAACCTGAACCCTTTCCTGGTAACCCTCAACAAATACACTTTTGAGGGGGGTAACCCGTTCATCCGGCCGCAGTACACCTGGAACATCGAAATGGGGCATATTTATAAGCAACTATTGTCAACCGGCATTTCTTACAGTTACCTGAAGGATTATTTTTCCCAGATCTTCATTATCGACTCCAACAGCAGCAATGCAAACAAGAATATCATTATTTATACCCGGGGGAATGTGGGCACCTTTCATAATTTCGGTATTACGGCAAGTGTGCAGGTACCTGTTACCAAATGGTGGAGCCTGACAGGG
>JANNUI010000332.1:0-3195 GCA_031395125.1 Chitinophagaceae bacterium
CCGTCATCCTAGCACCGGTATTGGTCGCCAATAACGGAATGTAAAGGTGTCGGAAAATATTCACGGTTGGATTAAATGGTTACTATAGAATTACTTTTCTCTGCGTCTCCGCGCCTCTGCGTCAAATAATCCAATGACTGCATACATAGAGATCAACGCCGTCCACAAACATTACGGCGCGACGCATTAGCTGTTTGTCGCCAAACGGAAAGACAGCAGACACCGCATTTATGATAATGAAGACCTGAAAGAACTGCTTGGCATATCGTTTTTGTATCACAACGGCTATAAAGTTTCAAAACTGGCTGAACTGACTGCTGAACAAAGACAGGAAGCCCTGGCCCTTGCCGTGGCAAAGGAAGATAACCCGGAGCTTTTTATTCACCAGCTGATAGAAGCCAGTGTGGACTTCGACAAGGAAAGGTTTGATAAAACCATTAACAACCTGGTTATACGGTCTGGACTTGAGAAAGCCATCTTTCAGGTATTTTACCCCTTTCTTCAACGCATCGGGCTACTATGGATGACCAACAATGTGATACCGGCGCAAGAACATTTTTCCAGCCATATCATCTGCAATAAGATCATTTGTGCTATTGACGGGCTGGAACTGAACCCATCGGCAACAACCAGGGTGCTGCTTTTTGCCCCTGCCGGTGAACATCATGAAATTCCTCTGCTGGCAGCCGATTACCTGCTGAAAAAAAATAATGTCCGTACAGTTTATTTTGGAGTGAACATTCAACTGGAACCGCTACAGATTTACCTGAACCGTCACCCGGTTGATTTTATTTATACACATGTGATCAGTTGCCCGAAAAATACGGGACTTGATGGATACCTGCAATCATTATGCAAAACATTTGGGGGTAAAAAAGTGCTGATCTCGGGCCCTGCCACCAAACTGATACAGCAAAAACATCATGAAGTAATCATTCTTCATTCCCCGGGAGAGTTGATTCCGCTGATAAAAGAAACCGAAAAGCAAAAGTCATCCATTACTTAGGCATTACATAACTTTTCACATCCTCATCAGTGATGGATTTGCCGGAAAGTATCACCAGCCGCTCCACCACATTACGCAGCTCCCGGATATTACCCGTCCAGTTATATTGCTGCAGCAGTTTAATGGCTCCCGGTTCAATGACTTTTATGGCATTACCATAATCGGAGCAAATATCTTTCAGGAACTGGTCCACCAGCATGGGTATATCATCCCTCCGGTCGTTCAGTGAAGGCACATGGATGATGATAACACTTAACCGGTGATAAAGGTCAAGCCGGAAATTCTTTGCATCCACTTCCTTCAGCAGGTCTTTGTTGGTAGCGGCAATAACACGAACATCCACACTGATGTCTTTATCAGCCCCCACCCTCGTAATTTTTCCCTCCTGCAGGGCCCGCAGTACTTTGGCCTGGGCATTGGCGCTCATGTCGCCAATCTCATCGAGAAACAAAGTGCCGCCACTGGCGGATTCAAACTTGCCGATGCGTTGTTTGATGGCGGAGGTGAAAGAACCTTTCTCATGACCGAAGAGTTCACTTTCGATCAATTCTGTGGGGATGGCTGCGCAGTTTACTTCCACGATCGGGCCATTGGAACGGTTGCTCTTCTCATGCACCCAGCGGGCCACCAATTCTTTTCCTACCCCATTATCTCCTGTAATGAGGATACGGGCATCCGTTGGCGCCACTTTATCAATTGTCTCCTTTATTTTTTTGATAGGTTCGGATTCACCGATCATTTCCTGCACCCGGCTTACTTTTCTCTTCAGCACTTTGGTCTCTGTTACCAGGCTGCCCTTATCCATCGCATTGCGGATGGTGATGAGCAGGCGGTTGAGGTCCGGTGGTTTTGAGATATAGTCAAATGCGCCTTTCTTCACCGCTTCCACCGCCGTTTCTATGTTACCATGACCTGATATCATGATGATGGGCACATCGGGATTGGATTCACCGGCTTTTTGCAGGAATTCAATTCCGTCCAGTTTGGGCATTTTGATATCACACAAAACGAGGTCGTAGTTCTTTTCCTTGAATTTCTTAAGCCCCTCTTCACCATCGGCGGCTTCCTCGATCTTATAACCCTCAAAAGAAAGGATCTCGGTCAGGGTCTTCCGGATCGCCTTTTCATCATCAATGATCAGTATATCTGCCATTCTATTTGTTTTGTGAACCAAAAATAGCTGATTTACGATGAAGCATTGCCGGAAAAAGCAGGCCGGGTGCATTTCAAATTGTCACAAAAGTAATTCTTTCTGGGCCAAATCTTCAGCGCAGAGAACATGAGATAAGGAGTTCCCGCAGAGACTCTCAGCATAAACTCAGCGTTCTCCTGTTTTCTGCGTTGAAAAAATTGTTCAACAATTTGAAATGCACCCGGTAGGATTCGCCCGACAACCAAAAAGAATTAACTTCCGTACATAATTATCATATAAAATGGCAACAAGCACCAATGATATGTTCTATTCCCGGTTGCCGGTAAACCAGCTCCCGCTAAGCGAACTGCTGGGAGAAGAACATCTTTTCTATAAAGTGCCGGACAACTGGCATGTGCTGATCACCGATGTAAAAAAATCAACCCAGGCCGTGGCTAACGGGCTGCATGAAACAGTGAACCTGGTGGCCACCGGCAGCATTGTGGCAGTGCTTAATATTGTTTACAAAGCCGATATCACGGTCCCTTTCTTTTTTGGAGGCGATGGCGCCACCTTTATCATTCCACCTTCAGTGCTGGGGGCCTGCAGCAAAGCCCTTTCCCTTCACCGGGAGAATACTGAAAAGAATTTTAAACTCATGCTCAGGGTGGGACATGTCCCTGTCAGTGATATTTATACAGCCGGGCAGGAATTAAAAGTTAGCAAACTAAAAGCTTCCCAGCTATTTTCCATACCGGTATTGTTGGGCAACGGTCTCTCCTATGCTGAAAAGATCATTAAAGCCGAGGATTACATATTACCCACACCCGGCTCAAAGGATGATGAACTTGACATGACAGGCATGGAATGCCGCTGGGATAAGATAAAACCCCCGGAAACCTATGATGAGGTAGTGAGCCTGGTGATTATTGCCCGAAACAACGATAACCAGGCTGCGGCATTTAAAAAGGTAATTGACAAACTGGACGATATTTATGGTGATTCTGAGAAAAGAAGGCCTATCACCGTACCTCAACTGAAACTGAAGGCTACCCTG
>JANNUI010000403.1:0-1828 GCA_031395125.1 Chitinophagaceae bacterium
CTCTGTGCTGTATTCCACTCTGTGCCCACTGTGGTTAAAAAGTCAGGAGTTTACTCCTCCGTCCTCGCCGAAGCTGCATCTATGATCCTTCCGAAGAAAATGGCATTCATGAATAATTTACTGCCGCCCAGCCAGAAGGCCCGGAAGTTGGGGTTATCGGCGATACTGATCACCCTGCCATTGCCAACAGTATTGACAACTACGGCAGCAGAGTTTTTAATGGCATCCATATTCTCCCTGCTCACCCAGCCGCTTTGCAATGGTTTGGCTCCATAATATAATGGAGTGGCATAAGGATTTTTGCTTTTCTCCATAAACACACGGTTAGCCTTGAATAAGTTGATCGTTTTCTGATTGTAACCATATGCCAGCGGATGCGCCAGGTCGGCATCGGCGCCAAAGATGGCGCCCTGTATTTGCTGTGCGCCATCAATTTGTTCCCGGTCGGTGTAAGAAAGCTTTTGTGTACTGTCCACTGCAGGTCTTGCCCTTTTCAATTTTACATCGCTGATACCGTTTTGCGAAGCCCAGCTCACCGCTTCCTCCGTAAGGATCAATACACCCCCGATTTGCACCCATGCTTTCAGTTTATCCTTATTGATATCGGGATAGTTTCCGCCAACCATTATCAATGTGTTGTATTTGTTCAACTCCACCCGGTTGAATACAGCCGGCTCCAGGTGCGTGGCTGTCATGTTCATCCGCTGGTCCAGCAGGTGCCATACTTCCCCGGCATCGGTGGCGTTGACACCTGTTCCGGTTATCATGGCAATCGCAGGCCGGGTAATAGCGACAAATTTATTGCTGCCCAGGTCGCTGCCGCTGTTTACATTGCCGGAAGTAATGGCATAAATCTTCAGCCGGTACTTCTCAGCCAGTCCATTTATTTTCACTGCCACTGTTTCAACATTGTCGGTTTGCATTTTTACCGGTACAAGTAAAGTGCCCCGGTCAAAGTTCTTATTGCCATTGCTAACCTGCATCTCAAATGGGTTGGTGGCCACTTTTACTATTAATCCGGCATTCAGCATCTCATTCAGCGCTGCAGGTGCATAGAGTTCATCCCATTCCAGCAGGTAGGCATAAGAGGAATACTTCCCCAACACTTCTCCTTTCGGGAAGTTCAGCGTTTCCACTTTGGCGCCCATACCTGTTAATGCAGTCAGTTCTTTTGAAGGCAGGCCAAAAGCGAGGGGCATGGTCCAGGAAGTGATGTCGTAGAACAGGCTGTCTTTATATTCAAAGGTTTTTTCAAAAATGGCCCTGATCAAACTATGCTGCGGCTGGTTAAGGGAAACAATAAATGAAGAGTTTTTCCCGAACCCGATAGCTATCGGGTCCTTATCCACCCATCCTTCCGGCAGTTCATTTATTTCGACCTGGTGACGTTTGAGCATCGTTGCAAACTCAAATGTTTTTGCTTTGTCATTTTTGTCGCCAAACACATATCCCTTTACCGGGTATGCGGCGGCACGGGTAGTGGATTGCTTATAAAAATCCCTTTGGTATTCTAAAAATTCTTTGCGCAGCACTTTTGCCCCTTCAAGGGTAGAGAGTGCGGTCACAAACTGGTTCTTAATTGTAGCAGGAAAACTGAGCAGGCCGTTGGCGGTTTGCTGCAAATGGCCCCTTGATGAAGCCTGCTCAAAGAGGATTCCGATACAACCCTGCACATCGGGATAGGTGGAGCCTTTGCCGTAATAAAAATCATCATAGTTCTCTTTGGTGAAATACAATGAACCGATACGGTCTAAAAAAGCAGCATGGAATTTTGCAAGTTTAGCAGTCAGTTCCTGGTTCTTTTCCGGTGTCAGCGGGTTTACTCTTG
>JANNUI010000422.1:0-8268 GCA_031395125.1 Chitinophagaceae bacterium
GTTCAGTTGCTGTATCATTACTTCATCAGAACCCGGTATATAATCCATCCTGGCTAAATAATTATTACGTGGATCGCCGGGTACGGCAAACCATTTAGTTTTTCCGCCTGCGGCAGATATAACACCTACTTTAACCGCAGAATTAGCAGTGCCTACTTTTGGATAAGGTAATGGAATTGGTTTTGAATAATTAGAATCAACATTGTTGATCATGTAAAATGTGCCAACACCTTTTGTATCTGATTGCCAGTAAGCAATATTTTTCCCATCGGGGCTCCAGCGAAAACCATCCAGGCAGTCCAGCTCTTCTTCATACACCCAATCGAATGTGCCATTGATGATATTATCGCCGCCATCTTTGGTTAACTGAGTGATCACACCCGTAGCAATATCTTCCACATAGATATTCAGTTTGCTTACATACGCAACTCTTCCGCCATCCGGAGAGAATTTGGCAAACATCAGGGTTGCTTCTTCCAGGCCCCTTCCCAATTGCTTTAGCCTGCCATTGGCAAGATTCAGCACCCAATAATCGCCTCTTGAATTTTGCCGCCACACTTTACGGGTATTGGTAAAAACCAACAGCTTGCTGTTATCATTACTCCAAATATAATTGTCAATTGTTAAGGGTTTGGTTGCTCCGGCAGGCAACAACTGAGTAGCTTTTACCAGAATAGTTTTTGTGCCGCTAACCACATCATACCGGACTATTTCATTTCCTTTTGTAGCCGGATCATTTTGCAGGGTTGAATAACCGGCGTTATCTTTCATCCACCTGACCTGCCCAAAACCCTTGGCACCATAAAGTCTGTTTTGATAAATATCTTCTAATGTCAATTTTTTATTTTGAGCAAAGCTGTTACTGATACAAAAAATGGCGATGATAAAAACCACCCCGGATGAAAGTTTGCGATTCATGTTGCAGATTTTATTTTTAAAATTTGTGGTTATAATCATTCAATCAGATAAACAGCATCTTTTGCTGTTTTAAATTCAACATTTCCATCAAGTAGTTTTTTAAAACCGATTTTTTTACCATTGCTGCTGATCTTTAATCCGGCTTTAAATTCTATCCTGCAAATTTCTCCCGCCTTTGACAATATTTTAAGACGGGTAATTTTTTTGTTTTGCCAGGCATAGTCCAGTTCAAACGCACCTCTTGCACACACTCCTTTAAATTCTCCATCAATCCATTCGTCTGGTAAAGCAGGAAGAAGTTTAATAAACCCGTCATGCGATTGCATCAGCATTTCGGTAACCGCAGCGGTAACACCAAAGTTGCCATCAACCTGGAGCGATCTGCCACATAAAGCAAATAAAGAAATGCAGCTTTGTTCTTTTAAATATCCTTTATAAATTTTGTTGGACCTGTTACCATCTCCCAGCCTAGCCCACAATGCCATTTTCCATGCTCTTGAAAAACCGGTTGTTGCATCGCCTCTTTCTTCCAATACTTTTTTACAGGCCTCAATCAAAGCAGGTGTTCTTTTTTCGTACAGCACTTTGCCGGGGTATAAGCCATACATGTGCGAAAAATGGCGATGCTTTTTTTCCAGCGATTTCCAGTCATCGGCCCATTCCTGTAATGAACCATCTTTGCCAATTTGAGGCGGCACTAATTTCTCTCTTGCCGCTTTTACCTGTTGAATAAAGGAATCATCCTTTCCCAAAATTTTAGCAGCTTCTATATAATAGCCAAACAGATCGTACAAAATTTGCATATCGATAGAAGAGCCTGCACAAATGGTAGTGCCTTCCCGGAATCCTGCCGTTACTTCATCAAAATAAGGTTTGTTGCCACCACCATCCGGGAAATTTTCGGGAGATGTGGAAGGATTGGTCACCAGCCATTTTCCATTAGGATGCGGCACCAGAAAATCCATAAAAAATTGAACAGATCCTTCCATCAGCGGGAAAGTTTCTTTTAAAAAACTTTTATCCATCGTGTATTGATAATGCTCCCACAAATGTGTACACAGCCAGGCACCACCTACGGTAAATGTTCCCCAGGTTGGCCCGTCCATGGGTGCAGCCACTCTCCATATATCTGTATTCTGGTGCAGCACCCATCCTCTTGCACCATAATGTTCACGGGCAACCTGTGTGCCCTGGTCAGTTATTTCTTTTATTAAACGAACTAATGGTTCAGCACATTCGGAAAGGTTACCACTTTCTACAGGCCAGTAATTCATTTGGGTATTAATGTTGGTGGTATATTTTGAATCCCATGAAGGATTCATATTATCATTCCAGATACCCTGCAGGTTGGCGGGTTCTGTTCCGGGCCTCGAAGAACCGATCATCAGGTACCTGCCGAATTGATAACTCAACGCAGCCATGGAAGGATCGGGTTCGGTTTGAATTTTTTTAACCCGTTCAGGTGTTGGTAAAAAAGAATTAGGAGTATTTGGCAATTGCAATGAAACACGGTCAAAATATTTTTTATGATCAGCTACTGCTGATGCAAGAATGGTTTTGTAATTTTTATTTTCAATGCCTTTATAATAAATATCCACCCGTTGTTTTTGGTTGGCGCTTACATCTTTATAATTCACAAAATTGGTTGCAGCTGCAACATATAAAGTAACTGCTGTTGCATTTTCAATGATAAGATCAACAGCATCCGTTTTCATGGTACCGCCTTCAGGTATTGCTTTTATTCTTGCTTCATATTTCAGTTTCCCTTCTACACCCATATAGTCAGCCGATTTGCCCGTGAGTATCAATCCATCATTGCCGCAGGGGTCCATTTTAAAATAGTCTGTTGCATAATTGGAATGCGTTTGATTTCTTTCTCCCCGCAGGTTAGCAGTAAAAGAAATACTATTGGGCTTATCAGCGGTAATGCGAATAACAATTACCTGGTCAGGTGCCGATGCAAATACCTCCCGTTGATAGGTGACACCATTGGAGTTGTAATTAACACCCGAAATTCCATTTTCCAGGTCAAGCCATCTTTTATAATTGGTAACACTATCATGGTTCTTAAAAAATAAATGGAGATTGGCCAGGCATTGGTATTTCATTTGCTCAACCGGGTAGCCCATTGTATTTCTGCCGAATAAATTATGTGCCGCTAAATACTTTTCTTCGAATACCAGTTTTTGTATTTCGGGCAAAACTTTATATCCGCCTTTTACAACCGTTGAATAAGGGCCGCCCGACCAGTAAGTTTCTTCATTTAACTGAATTCTTTCTTCGCCATTTTTTCCAAATACCATCGCACCTATACGTCCATTACCCACAGGAAGTGCTTCCTCCCATTTTTGTGCAGGTGAAGTATACCATAATAGAGAAGAGGAATTAAAGGTCCCGGCATTGATTTTTTCGGGGATATCATTTTGCTGTGCCAAAATAGAAGGAGCATATAATGACACAAATATTAAATATGAAACCTTCAAATATTTCATAATACTTATTTAATCAAGGGTTTTCAAAAGCAGCGGGCCAACCGGAATGTGTTTGCGTGTTAAATATAAAAAGGTTTAGTCCACCAGGGCAGAAGTAGTTTTGATTATTTTAATCCAATTGTTGTAATGAGACCAATGTAATTTGAATAATTACTTGAAACCCGGCTATTACCATGATAATCCAGCCAGGGGTTTTCATATTATTTAGTATAAACTAAAGATACTTTGTAAACACTTTAATGATGCCAGGAAAACGTGAAGTACAAGTGGTGACACAACAGACGATGCCATTAGAAACTATACCTGGCTCAATAATCGCTTAAAGAAAGATTCCGGTTTATCCCGATAGTGCTGAGCGTTAGCCGAAGGATCAGGACCGGAATGACACCCTTCGTCAGGCTCCCACGATATACATCGGGGCAGGCAGGGTGACAAAAACCATCTTCTCCACATTCTCTTAAAATTTGTGGAAAACCCTGATTGCCAGTCTTGTTATGCCTTCATATTCCCTAAATTCGCTGCATAAACTACTTCGCTTTATAAGCTTCGTAGTTCACAGTAAAATAAGAAACAGTGAGATTAAAGAGCTTAGAAATCAAGGGATTCAAAAGTTTTGCTGATAAAACGGTTGTAAGCTTTGACGAAGGCGTCACCGGCATCATCGGCCCCAATGGCTGCGGAAAAAGCAATATCGTGGATAGCATCCGCTGGGTGATCGGCGAACAGAAGATCAGCCACCTGCGCAGTGAGAACCTCGACAGCCTCGTCTTTAACGGCTCCAAGACCCGCAGCGCCTCCGGCCTTGCCGAAGTGAGCCTCACATTTGAAAACACAAAGAACCTGCTGCCCACCGAATTCAGCGAGGTAACCATTACCCGTAAGTTTTACAAGAGCGGCGAAAGCGAATATCGCCTGAATGATGTAAGCTGCCGCCTGAAAGATATCCAGAACCTTTTCATAGACACCGGCATCAGCACCGACAGCTATGCCATTATTGAATTGGCGATGGTGGATGACCTTATCAAGGACAAAGAGGGTGCCCGCCGCCGTATGCTGGAGCAGGCCGCCGGAATTTCCATCTATAAAGCCCGCAAGAAAGAAGCTAAACTGAAATTAGATGCAACAGAACTGGACCTCGCAAGGATCGAGGACTTGCTTTTTGAGATCAACAACCAGTTGAAAGCATTGGAAAGCCAGGCGAAGAAGGCGGAAAAATACCACGAGATAAAAAAAGAATACCGGGAACTGAGTATTGAACTGGCCAAGGCTTCGCTGGAAGGGTTTAACCTTACGTACCAGGAACTGAACCAGCAGCAGGAAACAGAGACCGACAAGCGGATAAAGATAGAAGCAGAAGTGGCCCATGATGAAGCGGCGCTGGAGCAGGAGAAACTGGCCTTTATCCAAAAAGAAAAAGAACTGCAGGCCCTGCAGCATGCTTTCAACGATATGCTGCAAACGGTGCGGAGCAAAGAGAATGAGAAAAACCTCTCGGCCCAGCGGCTGGAACACCTGAAAGAAAAAGAAGCCAGCCTGAAAGAGTTTTTGCAAAAAGCAGGAGGCCAGCAAAAAGGTATTGAAGAAAGCATTGCATTCACCCGGGTGCAGGCAGAAGATGAAGTAAAAGCATTGGAGCAGCTGAACCAGCAACTGGAAGGACTTCGCCATGATGTGGACGCCAGGCGCAATGTGCTGGATGAAAAACGCCGTATAGTAGACAACCTGCGCAATGAACAGCAGCAGGTTCAGCGCAGCCAGTTTGATGCAGAAAAAAAAGTAGCAGTAGCCGATACATCGGTGCAGAACCTGCAGCGGGTGATCGCTCAAACAGAAGAGGAGAGAAGGCTGCGGGAACAGCAGCGCTATCACCTGGACCAGGACCGGATACTGAAAGAAAAAGAACTGGCGATAAAAAAAGTGGACCTGGAACAGTTGCAACAACACCAGGAAAATACCAAAGAACAAATATTACTGACACAATCGGTGCTGGATGGTCTTCGCAATAACCTGGCAGAAGAGAACCGCAGGCTGGATGCCAGGAAGAATGAACATGACCTGCTGAAAAGCATGATCGACTCCATGGAAGGTTATCCTGACAGCGTGAAATTCCTGCACAATAATCAGCAATGGAACTATACATCGCCGATACTCTCGGATGTGATGTATGTGAAAGAGGAATACCGCACAGCGCTGGAGAATGTGCTGGAGCCTTATCTCGGCTATTATGTGGTGAACAACCTGCAGGAAGGTTTGCAGGCGGTTCATTTGCTGGATGAGAACAAAAAGGGGAAGGCCAATTTTTTCCTGTTAGATAAATTAAATGATGCGCCTGTTGTTGCAGAGACGCATCATCATGCGTCTCTACCAGGCGCAATACCTGCATTGAATGTGGTGGAGGTAGATGAAAAATACCGGAAACTGGCCGAGTATCTTCTGGGGAATGTATTTATCGCAGACAGTGAAGAAGCATTGCAATCCAGCAATGGTTTTGTAGTGATCGAAAAAAACGGCAAGTATGTAAAAGGAAAATATTCACTTACCGGAGGCAGTGTGGGGATGATCGAAGGCAAGAAGATCGGCCGGGTGAAGAACCTGGAAAAACTTCAGGAAGAAATAACAGCGCAGTCAGCCGTGGTGGAATTGCTGCGGGCTGAGATACAGACCCGGCACAATGAAGTGATCGCCTTTAATGAAGAACTGAGAGAGACAGCGGTAAGGGATACGGAAAAGGAGATACAGCTACTGACCAATGAAGTGTTTGCTTTGCACAACAAACTGGAGAACCTTCATTCTATGCAGACCAACAGCCAGCACCGGCTGGAAGAACTCACAGCACAAATTCAGCAAACTCAGGGTTCGGTGGAGGGGGTGAGAAACCAGCTCACGGGTTTCAATGAACAACTACTGGTGGCCGCTGCCAAATTGGCCAGTGCCGAAGAAGCTTTCCGGGTAACGGACGCAGCGTATAACGAGGCCAGCAGGCAATACAATGAATTCAACCTGAATGTGACCAGGCAGCAGAGCAAGATCAGCGGGCTGAAGCAGGAATTGGATTTCAAAGGAAAACAGATAAGTGATCTGCAAGGGCAAATAGAAAGTAATATCAACCAGTTGACAGAAACAACCGGGAGTATTGAGCAGGCCATCCAACTGCTGCAGGCCGCAGAAGAAGGATTGCTGCAACTGATGAAGAACAAGGAGGAAGAAGAAAGAAAACTGAACGAAGCCGACCAGGCCTATTATAATTTCCGTAACCAGCTGGGTGAGAAAGAAAGTGAGATAAGGCATAAGGTGAAAGAAAAAGAACAGGTGGAGCACATGCTGGCCGCCATCAAAGACAAACTGAACGAATTGAAACTGCACCTTGCCGGTATGAAGGAGCGGCTGGATGTGGAGTTCCGCATCAACCTGGATGATATTCTTGGTGAAGCAAGGGCAGGAGAGGTACCGGTAGAGGAGTTGCAGGAAAAAGTGGACCGGATGAAGAAACGGCTGGAGAACCTGGGCGAAGTAAACCCCATGGCGATCGAGACTTTCACGGAGATGAAGAAGCGATTTGATTTCATCGTGGAGCAAAAGACCGACCTCGTCACGGCGAAAGAAAGTTTGCTGAAGACGATCGGGGAAGTGGAAGCTACGGCCAACCAGAAATTCCTGGAGACCTTCCAGCTGGTAAGGGAGAATTTCCAGAAAGTATTCCAGACATTATTCACTGCAGACGACCAGTGCGACCTGGTATTGGAGAACCCGGAAAATATTGCAGAAACAGGTATTGATGTAATTGCCAAACCGAAAGGCAAACGGCCCACTTCACTCACCCAACTTAGCGGAGGTGAAAGAACACTCACGGCGACTGCATTGCTGTTTGCCATCTACCTCATCAAACCGGCGCCCTTCTGTATATTGGATGAGGTGGATGCCCCGCTGGATGACGCCAACGTTGGTAAGTTCACCAATATGATCCGCCAGTTCAGTGAGAACTCACAGTTCATCATCGTTACCCACAATAAGATGACGATGAGCACCGTGGATGTGATCTACGGGGTGACCATGCAGGAACCGGGGGTAAGCAAGCTGGTGCCGGTGGATTTCAGGAGCCTGGAGAACTGAGTCTTGAGTCGGGAGTCAGGAGTTCGGAGTCCCGACGCAGCGAAGTTGGTAGGGTCTGACGACTCCGACGAGTATCAGACTCCGTCAGAGATATTGACCGTAGTGTAAGCACCGGGTGTTGAATAATCTGGTAATGACCTATTAATCATCCACGTCACTAGCCTTCTGCTGATGCCGCATCTTTTGCTTGCGGATAAGATCTGATTTCATCTTGTGCACAAAAGCCCCGGCTATCAGGTAAACGCCGGCGCAGAGCAGCAGGGATGCAACGATGCCCCAGAAATACCAGTCATCCTTGCTGGTTCTTTCAAAGCAGGCATACATGATGGCCATCACCCCGGCGATGACGGCGCCAAAACCAAATAATAGTTTGGAAATATACTTGTCTTCGTGGCTGGGCATGGTAAAAGTTTTGATGAAGGGTTAATGATGCTCAAAAATAGGAAAAATTGATCTTGCCTGTACTTCATAGTTTTAACGAAGAAGTACGTTAATGGTCAGTTGCCTGACCAACGGTATTGACCAGCCTGCGTTATTTTTGATTTTGAAAATATTTATCATGAAATGAGCCATAAATTTTTCAGGTTACTATGCTGCGCAGCGATGTCCGAAGGACTCCTTTGGAGAAAATTTTATGGCGAAAAACAAGTGGCAAACAGTAAAAAAAACAATTTATAAATGAAAAGAATTGCTGTAATCGTTTTGCTCATGTTTGTTGCAAACAGTTCTATGGCACAGGCTGCTCCGG
>JANNUI010000502.1:0-6493 GCA_031395125.1 Chitinophagaceae bacterium
ACTATTCTTCCTTTTCCGCAGTTCATTTACGTCAGTTGATTAGTTTTTTTACTTAATTTATATCCGTAAAAGACCTTATCTAACCTAACCCACACAGGATCCGTATGGAAAAAATCACCATCCTGCTTGTAGATGACCATAAACTGGTCAGGGAATCCTGGTCGTTTATACTGAATAGCGACCCCCGGTTCCAGGTAATAGGGGAGACAAGTGATGTTAATGAAGCTGTTGAAATTTCTAAAGAAAAAAAGCCAAAGATCGTTTTGATGGATATTAACATGTCGCCTGTCAATGGTTTTGAGGGTACCAAAATGGTTCGTAAATACTCACCCGGATCTAAAATCATTGGTATTTCTATGCACTCCATGCCGGCCTATGCCCGACGCATGCTGCAGGCGGGTGCTATGGGATACATCACCAAGAATTCATCCAAGGACGAAATGCTGAAAGCCATCATTGAAGTGTTTGAAGGCAGGAAATATGTATGCGAGGAGGTGAAGAATATACTGGCTCAGCAGGAACTGGAAGAAGACAGTGGTAAACCTGATATGAATGCACTGTCCCGCCGGGAACTGGATGTTGTAAAACTGATCCGGGAAGGCATGTCATCCAAAGAAATTGCCCTTCAACTTGATATTTCACTGAAAACAGTGGAAGTACACCGTTACAATATCCTCAAGAAGCTCAGCCTGAAAAATACCGCAGCACTGGTTAATTTTGTTAATGTCCAGGGACTCTGATGACCGGTAATGGATTTTACAATTCAGCAGGATTCAGTTGACACCAGATATAACAACACAAACAAAGCTTAAACGTTGGTCAGGACATCTTACTTTCACAGCAGGGTTTATTGGGCTACTTGCATTTGCAGGCGGGCAGTTTGATTTTCCCTGTATGCGGAGGCCCCTTACGCATCTTGTATCGATGAACCCCGCCACAGCTGTCGCCTTTTTGTTTTCCGATTATGTTCTACATTAGTAACTGTTTCCGGGGCATTATCCAAACTATTTTATGGACGCAGATAATAAAAAGGTGATAGAAGATGCCGGATCGCTGTCGGGCGCCTACGCCAGCCGTTCAGCCCCCCCTTCCTTTGATATGCTGCGGCCCTGGAAGATCATTTCCCCCAATAATATTTATATCATCTGGCTTTCTGTGCTCTTATTTGCCATATATGCTTTTGCGAGACATGGATTCAACGGGATAACTCTTTCCACATCACTTATTGCCAGTGTGCCGGTAGGGTTCGCCATTGCTTTTTTTGAAACACAGTCACAGGAATTCCGCCGCAGGCACCGGCGTACCAAATTCTGGTTTTATTTACTGTATCGCACTTTCAGGGTGGTGGTGTGGTTCATGTTGCTGTTCTTTTTTATTATGATCATTGTAAACTGGCTGAAGATAAATACCTACGAAACTATTTTTCCGCATAGCCTGCATGATTTTTTTACCACCAGAAAAGTATTTGAATTCCTGGGTATTGCGCTCGGGATATCACTGCTTTCCAATTTTATGGATGAACTGCACCGTAAATTGGGCCGTGATGCTATTTACAACCTCGTACTGGGTAAGTACCACCAGGTAAAGCAGGAAGAGCGGTTATTCCTGTTTATTGACCTGAACAATTCAACAGATATTGCTGAGGAAATGGGAGAACTGGAGTACAGTCATTTCCTGCAGGATTACTTCTACGACATCAGTGAGCCGATTGCCCGTTATTTCGGAAGAGTATACCAGTATGTAGGGGATGAGGTGGTGGTGACATGGCCGCTGAAAAAAGGGTTTCGCTATGCCGTTTGTATCCGTTGTTTTTTTGCCATTCAAAAACAGATCCGCCGTTTCAGGCCCTATTATGAAAAAAGGTACCAACGGGTGCCGGAGTTCAAAGCAGCCCTGCATGGTGGCACTGTAGTGGTGTCCGAAGTGGGCAAATACAAATCAGAGATCGCTTATCATGGCGATGTGCTGAATACCACGGCAAGGATGCTGAGCAGCTGTCATGCACTGGAATCGGAGCTGCTGGTATCCGGGTGGGCGATGCAGCGGGTGGAAATGCCAAGGTTTTTGAAAAGCGATAAGATGGGTTCCTTCCAGTTGAAAGGCAAACAGCAGGAAGTGGAACTCCACTCCATTTATCTTACGGTGGATAAAGAATCAGTAAAACGGCGGCGGCTTAGGCTGTTCAGGAAAAAAACAAAAATTGTAGAATGAAACGGGCTGTTTTAACCGCGGAACTTTGCATTGGAAGTAGGATTGCCGGGGCAACCATGTTTCTGCGAAGCACAGGAAGCGACCAGTATGACCAATGTGAGGATGGTCAGTGCGATAAAGAGTTTATTTTTCATATTCAGGCGGATATTTGAGTGTTAAACGTTAAAATGGCTTCAATATTTTGCCGGTACAAAGATAGTATTGCCTGTTTTTATCTCCCGGCTTTCTTTTTCCAGGCCATCAACCCGGCTGGCACACCATAAACCACTGATTTTCTTGACTCCAGATAAGTTATCCCGCTAAAAATGATTTTGATAACTATAGCAAACCGTTAACTTTACCGCCCTGAATATTGTGAAATTTAAGAGTAATTACTGACCCCATGCTGCAACTGAAAAAACCCCTTGCTTTTATTGACCTTGAAACTACCGGTATCAACCTGGGCACCGACCGGATAGTGGAAATAGCGATTGTAAAGATCCTGACAGATGGTAGCCGGAGTGTGAAAAGGAAACTCATCAACCCCGGGATGCCCATTCCCAAAGGAGCAAGCGATGTGCATGGCATTACCGATGAAATGGTGAAAGATGCCCCCGCATTTAAACAGGTGGCACAGGAGCTGAAACAGATGCTGGATGGATGCGACCTGGCCGGTTATAATTCCAACCGGTTTGATATTCCGCTGCTGATGGAAGAATTTCTGCGGGCACAGGTGGAGTTTGACATGAAGAACCGCAAGCTGCTGGATGTGCAGAATATATTTCATAAAATGGAACCGAGAACCCTCGGCGCAGCTTATAAATTTTACTGTCATAAAATACTGGAAGGAGCGCACAGCGCTGAAGTGGATGCATCGGCCACACATGAGATCCTCGAAGCACAGATTGAAAAGTATACCGACCTCGGTAGCTCAGTTGATTCTATTTTGAAAATGATCGGGGAAGACCAGATCGTTGACTTTGCCCGCCGCTTTGTGATGGACAAAGGTACCGAAGTGTTCAACTTTGGAAAATTCAAAGGACGTCCTGTGTCAGATGTGCTGAGGGCTGAGCCGCAGTACTATGACTGGATGATGAAGGGTGATTTTCCCCAGCATACCAAGCAGAAGCTCACTGAGATTTATACCCGAACCATGCTGAAGAAAAATTAATGCGGGTTATTGCCTGCCAGTCCGCCCTTACTCCGCTGTCCCGATAGCTATCGGGATCAGCGCAGGCGAAGCAAGCCGGCTGGTGAACATTTTTAACACGACTTGACACCTGTTTTTCGTAAATTCGGGATTAAACTTTATTCAAAACCTGGAAAAGTTAGTCGTCATACCAACCTATAATGAAAAGGAGAATATCAGCAGTATGCTCCATGCCATCATTGGCCTGAATGAAGATTTTCATGTACTGGTGGTGGATGACGGTTCCCCGGATGGTACTGCGCAACTTGTAAAAGACCTTCAGACAAAATACCCGGGACAGTTATTTTTAGAGGAAAGAACGGGCAAACTGGGTCTTGGTACCGCTTATATTCATGGCTTTAAATGGGCTTTAAGTCGTGGTTACCAGTTTATTTTCGAGATGGATGCAGATTTTTCTCACAACCCGGCAGACCTTTCCCGCCTGTATGATGTCTGCAAGTACCAGGGAGCTGATCTCGCTATTGGCTCCCGCTATGTAAAAGACGGAGGGCTGGTAAACTGGCCAAAAAACCGGATCGCACTTTCTAAAGGAGCTTCTTTTTATACCCGGATGATAACCTGGATGCCGGTAAAAGATCCGACAGCCGGCTTCATGTGTTATAAAAGGGATGTGCTGGGATCAATCAATTTGGATAAGATCCCCTTTGTGGGATATGCTTTCCAGATCGCCATGAAGTACACCGCCTGGAAATTGGGTTTCAAACTGAAAGAAGTACCCATCATTTTCAAGGACCGGGTATACGGCATCTCGAAAATGAACAAGGGTATCGTTAAAGAAGGTATACTGGGAGTACTGAAACTCCGTTGGAAAAGCTGGTTCACCAATTACCGCAAAAGGGTGAGCAAAACAGAACCGGAAAAAACTACCATTAAGACCATTCAGCAGAATGAAATACTGGCAGAGAGTAAGTAACCTCTTTTTTGTTTAGTTTCAGGCTGATGAAAAAAGCCTTTCTCCAACTTCATATTGCTGTTTTCCTTGCCGGTTTCACCGGTATCCTGGGCCGTCTCATTGATCTGAATGAAGGCCTGCTGGTCTGGTACAGGCTATTCATCACATCCGCTACGATGTGGATACTGTTTTCCCTTACTAAAAAACTAAAAAGGATCCCGCTTCGGGATATTATAAAGCTGTCTGGTATCGGGTTCATGGCCGCACTTCACTGGGTCACTTTTTATGGTTCGATAAAGTATGCTAATGTATCGGTGGCGCTGGTCTGTTTTTCCGCTGTTGGGTTTTTCACCGCACTGCTGGAACCGCTTATCCTGCGTGTCCGTTTCAAATGGGTGGAGGTCCTTCTGGGCCTGGTGGTTATGGCCGGTATCTGGCTTATTTTCCATTTTGACCCCCAGTATAAAACAGGGATCATCCTCGGAATTCTATCAGCCATATTCCTTGCCATCGTCATTATCCTTCTCAAACAATTAGTGAAACGGATCAACCCGGAAACACTGCTCACTTACCAGCTTACCGGGGGACTTGTCACCCTGTCTGCCTTCATGCCGCTCTATATGCAGCAGTTTCCCACGGATTATATTATCCCGGATGCCAACGACTGGATCTGGCTGCTGGTACTTTCCTGGTTATGTTCTGTCATTGCTTTCCAGTTCTCAGCTTATGCACTAAAAAGGCTTTCCGCGTTTACCCTCAATCTCACCTTCAACCTGGAACCAGTGTATGGCATCATCCTCGCTTTTATTGTTTATAAAGAAAATGAACTGCTCAGTAAATGGTTCTTTATTGGTTTTGCCATGATTGCAGCCGTCCTGGTCATTCATGTCATCATGCTGTATAGAGAAAAGAAAAAAACAAAACTGCATGCAGTCCGCTGAGTACCATAAAAAGATCATTGATTATTACCGGGATACGGAGAATGCTTATAAAGATTCCTGGGACCTGGACAACAGCCTGTCCATTCATTATGGTTATTGGGATAAGCAGGTGAGATCATTTCCTGAATCACTTACCCGGATGAATGAAGTGATGATGAAAGCTGCGGATATAAAACCAACTGACAGGGTGCTGGATGCGGGATGCGGGGTGGGAGGAAGCAGCGTATTCCTGGCCTTCATGCTGGGTTGCAGAGTAACGGGCATTACACTAAGTGAAAGACAGGTGCAGCAGGCAACGGATAATGCAGAAAAGAAAAACATCAATGATCTGGCCGATTTTAAAGTAATGAATTACTCAGCAACTGATTTTCCGGATGCAAGTTTTGATGTGGTATGGGGCTGTGAGAGTATCTGCTATGCGGATGACAAGCAGCAATTCATCCGGGAAGCATACCGGCTTTTGAAACCCGGGGGCCGGTTAGTGGTGGCCGACGGATTTGTTGCGGCTTTTGAGAATAATAAAAACCCTGTCATCCGTCAGTGGTTGGATGGCTGGCAGGTGAACTACCTGGAAACTGTTCAACGGTTCCGGCAATTTATGCAGGAGGCAGGGTTTACATCCATTCAGCACCGGGACATTTCCAAAGAAGTGTCACATTCTTCCCGCAGGCTGCTCAGGTTCTATTGCCTGGCGAGTCTTTATCTGTTGTGGAAGAAAATTAATTTCTCCAAACCGGCAAAGGAGCTACAAAAGAAAAACATCAGGGCCTGTAAATACCAGTACAGGGGACTCAAAAAAGGCCTCTGGCAGTATGGATTGATAGTGGGAACAAAAACGTTATAAACAAGGTGTAATATTCTGAACCACATAGTCACAGTAGAAACATAGGGTTCACATAGAAGGGACCTATGTGTTAATCTATGTGGTTCAATTTCCGAAAAGAACCCAAACCTCCTCAGCTGATTTTCCATTATCTTAGAAAATTAAATCTCCATCATGAAGAAGATTGCCGCCTTTGTCATTTCACTTTTCACCATTCACTATTCACTTGCACAAAAGAAACCCCTCGATCATTCTGTTTACGACAGCTGGCAGCATATCGGCGAAAGAATGATCAGCAATGACGGGAAATGGGTGGTTTATACCATTGATCCCCAGGAAGGGGATAACGAACTGGTTATACAATCCTCCGATGCGAAGTATAAAAAGACAATACCCCGGGGATACAGTGCGGTGATCACGGAGGACAGCCGCTATGC
>JANNUI010000507.1:0-2897 GCA_031395125.1 Chitinophagaceae bacterium
CCATAGCGCTGGGCATCGGCTTTGTTCTCAACTGAGAAGGCGATAAAAAATAATCCTGTGAGGAAAAGGGCTTTTACGATTCGTTTAGTTTTCATAATTCTTTTTTTAGGGCTTTTAAAATCGGGTTCAGGGGAATAGACCGGGTATTGCCGGTTTGGTTTAATCCCACAAATAGAGTGTACCTCAAAAAAGAGGAATTTAAACACAGAGCAACAGAGGGCTGAGTTACACAGAGAAAATAAGGGTGGAAATCAATACGCTGTGTTTCTCTGTTGCTTCGTACCGCTGTCTTGAAAATAATTTTGAAACGGTTTCCTGTAAGAAAATCATCTGGGTGGCATATTCAGGGGTATATCCCTCTTCAGCATTTCTTTCTTATTGGCCATATCCCAGGCGGTGTAAAAAACCAGTTGTGCCCGGCGGGCATAGAGATCATAGTTGATCTTATCCGGGGTGTCGGTGGCCCGGTGATAGTCTTTATGCACCCCGTTAAAGTAAAAAATAATGGGCACACCCTTATCTGCAAAATTGTAATGATCGCTGCGGTAATAAAAACGGTTCCGGTCATTCGGATCGTTATACTTGTAATCGAGTTTTAACCGGGTATATTCTTTGTTAGCCTTTTCACTGATAGGGCGCAGGTCGCTGCTCAGCTTGTCATCACCGATCACATACACATAATTCATCGAATCAGGATTGCCTTTTCTTGTGCTGTCGGTAGCGCTTTTAATATACTCATTGCCCATCCTGCCGATCATATCTATATTCAGGTTCACCGTGGTTTTTTCCAGGGGGTACAGCGGGTTTTCTGCATAGAACTTGCTGCCCCAGAGCCCCATCTCTTCTCCGCTCACCGTCATAAAAATAATGCTGCGTCTCGGGCCCTTGCCGCTTTTCTGAGCTTTGGCAAATGCTTCAGCAATCTCCATCACGGCACAGGTACCACTGCCATCATCATCAGCGCCATAATAAATTACCGTATCCCCCCGCTTGCCGAGGTGATCCATGTGGGCGGTGATGATCACATACTCATCTTTGAGATCGGTGCCGGGTAGAACTGCCACTACATTACTGGCCTGTGTTTTAAACCTTGCTTCAGTATAACTCAGGGCAACCGGTTTATTGATCACCTGTGTGGTCAGCGGCTGGCCGGTTTTCATTTTTGTTTTGACCTCATTCAGTGTTGCTTCGTCTAAAATGGCAGTTACCAGTGTATCGGAAACAACATATTGATTGATGGAAAACTTTTCGGTTGCCATTCCATAGTCAGGATATAAAGAGGTCCTGGTATTTTTTCTGTCGGGGTTATATTTCGGGAAACTGGCCGAAAGTACCAATACCGCAATAGCCCCGTTTTTCTCAGCAGCCTTTAATTTCAATGTGATATTATTGCTCCAGTTCGATCTTTTGGAAGTACCGGTAATGGCATAGGCTGTATCATTTTTGCGGGGTTCGCCTTCCGCCACCAGTACGATCTTTCCTTTTACATTCGTTGATTTGTAATCATTGTATGCCGGATCATCAATACCATAACCCAGGAAAACGATCTCATTACTTTTGACCGACTGGTTCACCGCTTGCCGGGCATTGACAGTAAAATGCCGGCCCTGTATAAAATCCACTTCATTGATACGGATGCCGGTTTGCTCAATGGAATCCTGCCAGAGGGGATAATAATGCTGGTAGCTGCCATTGTTCCCCGGTTTTAATCCAAGGCTGCTGAAATGATTTTCAATATATATCGCAGCTTTCTCCAGACCCCTTGTGCCGGTGGCGCGGCCCGCCATATCCGGGGAAGCTATGATGTATAAATGCCTCTTAAGATCATCACTGGTGATGCTGCCGCCGAAAGGTTCGGCTGAATTTTTAGTCTGTGCCGTTGCTGTAAGGGTAATGAGCAGCCATAAAACGGTAATACTGTTCTTCATCTGAGATTTGTTTTGATAAAATGGATGGGTTCAAACTTACTCAAAAAAGCGCTGGCATTGGTAAAATGGTATGAATGGCGGGAGAGGTTGTCAGGCGCAGGCAATTTTTTCTACCCGGCGGGCATGGCGGCCTCCTTCAAAATCAGTGGTCATAAAAAGGGCCACCATTTTCTCCGCATCGCCTTCCCGTACAAAGCGGGCCGGGATACAGATGATATTGGCATCATTATGCTCCCTTGACAGTTGGGCCAGTTCCTCGCCCCAGCAGATGGCCGCACGGACACCCTGGTGTTTGTTGGCGGTGATGGCCACTCCATTGGCGCTGCCACAAAGTAAAATACCAAATGATGCTTCGCCATTCTCCACAGCGCTGGCAACCGGGTGGGCAAAATCAGGATAGTCAACCGAATCCTTACTGTGTGTGCCGAAATCGGTAAAAGGGAAACCTTTCCCTTCCAGGAAGGAGATCAGATCTTCTTTATAGTCATATCCTGCATGGTCGCTGCCGATGGCAATGGGTTTATGAAGATCAAAGGGGGAATGCATATATAGTGAATAGTGAATAATTTATAGTTAATAGTCAAAAGCTAATAGCTAATGGCTAAAGGCTAATACTTAGAAAACACTGTAAAGTTAGGAAAGTTCCGGACTCCGGACTAATGACTCCCGACTCGGACTCCCGCCTCATTTAGCTCCATTCCTTCGCCTGTTTCTCCTGCCTCTTGTTGATGCGGGCCGCAATACTGATACCAGCTTCATACAAAAGATAAAGTGGAATAGTAACAATGCCAAGGCTGAACGGGTCGGTGGTGGGGGTAATGATGGCTGCAGCGAGCAGGATCACTACCAGGGCATGGCGCCGGTATTTGCGCAGGAATTTGGCACTGACGATGCCCACCTTTGCCAGTACCATGATCAGCAGCGGCATCTGGAAGAGCACACCGATACCCACCGTTGTATAGACCAGGT
>JANNUI010000530.1:0-1800 GCA_031395125.1 Chitinophagaceae bacterium
AAAGCGGTGGCATGGAATAAGCCCAGCCGATTGCTGAAGCCAATACAATGATCCCGAAGAGATAAGGCGTTATATACAAGGACAGGCCAAGACTGGTAAATAGAGCAGTGAACACAATGATCTTTGCCCGTTGCATACTCAATTCGCCGGATGGAATTGGCAGGTAGGGTTTGTTGATCTTATCAATATTCACATCTGCTATCTGGTTGATACCCACAATGAAAATATTGCAGGAGATACCAATGATCAAAGCCATTATCAGGTAGGAAAGATGTTCTGTTTCCTGCTTGTCGCACACAATAAAATACAAGGTGAAGATGCTGAGCACACTGCCAATGATGGTATGCGGTCTGCTGAATTTCCAAAGTGTAAGGAGCGGTTTCATTTCATGGGTTGAATCTGTACCAGGATAAGAGAAGCCGGGCCTTTTTTGAGCCTGACTATTTCGATCGAATTTCCGCAGTCAGCAAATAACTTTTGATATTGTTTTACCGACCTTGATTTAAAAACCGACACGATGCCATCGAAAGTGATGACAAGTATGCTGACCGGAATGATATAGGTAAAGAACAAACGTTTTAAAGAGAACGGAAGTATAAATGGAGTTAACAGCAAACTGCCAACGGTGGTTAAAAAAAATACTTTCAAGAAACAAACAATTCCCGGTTGGAGTATTTCCACAAAGAAAGCAGCGGAACCGGATGTTTGGATCTTTTGTGCAATATTTAATTTGTCTTTGTCACCGAAATGATGAAAGGCGTTGAACATGGTATAACAGGTTCCGGGTTTGAATTTCATTTTCAGGACATCCGCACTTTGCATTTCATAAGAGATCTTGTCATCACGGAATGGCAACGAAGCGGGATATTTATCACTGAGCGTAAGATGGCTGAAACAATTGCTTTTTCTAAAAATGCTGATGGCCGGTTCTCCGCTTCCGGAGCAGAGGTCTGACATCGTTTGCACCCGCAGCGGCAAAGTTTTCAGGTGTCGTATAAAATCATCATACACATTGAATGTAACAACAACAAAACCGATAAATTCCGTTTGAAAATTCCTTAAAACGGAAGGGAACCAATTATGATCTTCCAGTTCTTTCAATGGTGAATAACAGTTTTGGTAAATATATATTCTTTTATTTTCCCCCGAGGAGTCTCCTCTGGCACAGGCCAACGGCGTTAGGGCTTTCTGCTCCCGCTGAGCGGGACAAGCCGTGGTGATATGCTGTGTTAGGTTCAGCCGGGAGAATCAGCGGGGGAAAGGATATCATTTATAATTCGTAGTTTTCTGTTCTAAAAATGAAACACAATGAATCCAAACAAAGCATTATGGGAAAAAGGTGACTTCACCCGGATCGCCGAAACCATGCGGGAAAGCGGTGCTGCACTGGTCGCCAAACTGGGGATCAGCAAAGGGCTTAACGTTCTTGATCTCGGTTGCGGTGATGGCACTACGGCAATACCGGAAGCAAAACTTGGAGCCAATGTGTTAGGTGTTGATATAGCAAGTAATCTCGTGGAAGCGGGAAACATCCGGGTAAAAGCTGAAGGGCTTACAAATATCAGCTTCCAGGAAGGTGATGCTACGGATCTGAAGGAACTGAAGGATGGTTCTTTTGATATGGTAGTAAGCGTTTTTGGGGCCATGTTCGCACCCAGGCCATTGGATGTGGCCCGGGAAATGGTTCGTGTTACCCGGCCGGGCGGAAAGATCGTAATGGGAAACTGGATACCGGGAGACCCTACCCTGGTAGCACAGATACTAAAGATAAGCGCTGCTTATACGCCACCACCACCGGAG
>JANNUI010000544.1:0-5234 GCA_031395125.1 Chitinophagaceae bacterium
TGCTTGTTTAAGTAATACGGAATTAATCGTTTGTAAACCCAAACAGGTTGCTTGTATTAAGGGGATAAATTAGATGAAAAGTAAAACAGCCGCGAGTAAAGGATTTACACATGCGGGGATAACCCTATTTCATAGCAGCCAGTATTTCCTCCGCATGTGCCTTATTCATTGGCTTCAGGAAGATCTTTCGGATGATGAAATTTCCGTCAATGATGAATGTAGTACGGAGAATACCCAAATATTCACGGCCAAACAGCTTCTTCATATCCCTCACCCCGTAGGCAGTGGTGATCTTATTTTCATTATCAGCCACCAGCCGGAAGGGCAGTTTGTATTTATGTTCAAATTTCTTTTGGGTCTTTTCGTCGTCGGGACTAACGCCCAGTACTTCAAATCCATTTTTCTTAAGCAATCCATAATTATCCCGGAGGTTGCAGGATTCAATGGTACAGGTTGGGGAACCTGCTTCGGAATAGAAATACAGCACCAGTTTTTTCCCTTTGTAATCTGCCAAAGAGATTTTCTTACCGTCCTGGTCTTTGCCGGTGAATGCCGGCGCTTTATCCCCTTCCTTCAATGTTACCATAATACCCCAAACCCCTAAAGGGGCTTTTAGTTAACAATACTTCGAATTTACTTTTAGTTCTTCGCCCCTGGTTTTTTATTTGAGCTTTTCTTTGCCTTTTTCCCGCTTCCCACTCCCTTCTTGCCATTACCCTTCTTCACAGCCTTCTTTTTGGGTGGCGGCGTGTAGGGTTCCCGTTTAAACCACCATTCTTTTATTGTTTTGTTTCCCACCCAGTCTTCCACGGTCACTTTCAGCCGGTGCACACCATAGGGGCAGCGCTCATCAAAATGGTAGATCCAGTTGCGGCTTTTGTCGTTGGTGAAGCGTATCCAATGCCCCCGCCACAAGGAATCGGTGGCGTTGGTATCCAGTTCTGCCCTGAAATTTTTTATTCCGAAATTATCGGTTGGTGTAAATACAATCTTTGTGGCAGCGCTCAGGTTTACCGTATCACTTTTACCCAGGTCATTTACTTGTGGTGGCAGCACATCTGCCAGTATCTGAAATGCCCCAAAGTCGCCAAATTTAGCCGACAGCCATTGCTCCTGCCATATGGCTTTGCGGATACTGCTTCCTTTGCGGTCACTTCTTTGCAGCAGGAGTTTATCCTGCCACTCTTGAGGCACCGGTCTTTTCAATTTTATCCGGACTATCGCATCTTCATGCAAAGGAACAGATGCATCGCCGGCATGGTGAATATCAGAAAAAGAATAAAAGGAGGAAAAACTGGTAACAAAATACATCAGCGATGCAGTGTCATATAAACTCTTTTCAGACAGGTATAACTCAAAACCCGGTTTTTCGAGCACATTGACCCTCCCCGGGGGAAATGTCAGTGTCCCTCTCAGGCGGATATTTTCAGCAACGAGGCTGTCATCATGCTGAATAAAGAAATTGAGCCATGAAGTATTTCCTGCCGCATCTTTTACCTCAATTCCGATGGACCGGAGACTGGTATCACCCAGTTCTGTCACACCGTCTCCTTTTATCTTTTTATAGGCCGCACCATGGTCCCCCGGTAATTGTGAAAGATGCTGTATAAAGGCGCTGCCGTTGTAGCGAAGCTTATAATCCACATGTGCATTCATATACACCGTTTCATCATAGCCAATGCTGTCCAGCACAAAAGCCAGTTGTGGCTCATTGTTCACATACAGTTTAGCAGAATAGATGCCGTTGGGATTGGCCGATCCGCTCATCCTGTCATATGCCTGTATGGCAAAGCTTACCCTGCTGAATCCTGTTCTGATAACAGGGATCTTCGGGATGATGTACCCGCTGTCTGTATTCTTCAGGTTAAAAAACTGTGGTGTTTGCTCATATACCGGTATACTTCTGTCGTACAAAGCCAGTTTTACAAGATTGGGGGCCACATTATCTTTCAGCGGAAACTCAAACAGCAAAGGGTTCAGTCTTTTCTGTGTTTTGGTATCAAATATCTCAAAGTGCAGGTGCGGCCCCTGTGAACCACCAGTGTTACCGCTGTAGGCGATGAATGCTCCTTTTGTTACCGCAAACTGTTCTTTGGCAAGGTCCAGTTCAATGGCCCAGTTTTCCTTTTCATATTGCTTTTCCGTAACATACTCTTCCAGCCCCGGGAAAAAATCATTCAAATGGGCATATAAAGTGGAAAGTCCATTGGGATGATTGATGATTATGAAACGGCCAAAACTCAGCGGCCGGATGCCAATATGGGCGATATATCCATCAGCAGCAGCATATACCGGGTAGTTTTCTTTGGCATCTGTTCTTATATCCAGCCCCATGTGCCAGTGGTTGGGCCGCAGCTCACCAAAGTTGGCGGCCAGTTCCATGGGGATACCCACCGGGCTGCTAAAATAATTTTTAGGAAAGGGAACCGGCTGGGCCCGGGTGTACAACGAAATGCTGAGTAAAAACGTCAGAAGAGAAAATCGACACTGCATATACAAAAATAAGCCAAACGAAATACCCGCTTTTATGCCCGCCCGTTCCAGGTCGGACAGGGTATAGGCGGTAAATAAGAATGTTTGTATCTTTTCTCCGGAGGAGTCCTTTGGGACAAACTGTTATGGCACGAAAAAAATGGTGGTGGCTGCTGCCGCTTACTACAATATTATATGCATGCCCGTTTGAATCTACGGTGCCGATGGAACCACGGCCTGTGGAGCTGGTCGACAGCAGCCTGCTGGGTTACTGGTATGGAATTGTAAAAGATGGCAGCGATTTTTTTGGTATTGAAGCCCTGGAAATAAGCCAAAAATCAGATTCTCTTTATTCCATCATACGTTATGGTAAAGGTATAAAGGCAGATATGATTATGCCTGATACAGCCACATTTACAGGTTACACCTCTTATATAGGCAACCAGCGGTTTATGAATATTGAAGGCTGGGTTACCATTGAAGAAATCCATAAGAAAAAAAGGGAAAGAAGGCAGCAAAAAGTGTTTTACGTTTCTGCTCTCGATAGAAAAAATGATACCCTTGATGTTAGAACAGTTACTGAAGGCTTTTCTATCAAAAAATTCTTCAATCACCCGGCTGATTTCAAACAACTCGTCACAGAAGTACTCAGCCGGCAGCACAATATCTATGATGACCAGTATTCCCTTAAATACCGAAAGATCCCCAAACCGCTGCAGATCTTTCCTTCCAACTAAGTGTTAGAAAAAAAGGAACAGTTTACCCGTTCAAAACCCCTTCTTTCCCCTACTTTTACGCAATTTGTTTGGGCCGCCCCAGCCTTCGCTAAAGCTACGGCTGACAAGCCAGCCCCTCCGCAGTAGGGGCTTACGAAGATTCCTTTAATTTGAAAACTCAATGCCAAAAGACAATTCCATCAAATCAGTACTGATCATCGGCTCCGGCCCCATCATTATCGGGCAAGCCTGTGAATTTGATTATGCCGGCACACAAGCCGCCAAGAGTTTGCGGGAAGAAGGAGTAAAGGTTATTTTGATCAACAGCAATCCCGCCACCATCATGACCGACCCGATGATGGCCGACCGGGTGTACCTGTTGCCGCTGACGGTGGAAAGCATTGAGCAGATATTACAGGAAAATGAAATTGATGCGGTGCTGCCAACCATGGGTGGACAGACAGCACTGAACCTTGCCAAAGAAGCAGAGGACCTTGGTTTGTGGAAACAATATAATATACGGCTGATCGGTGTGGATATTAAAGCCATCGACAAAGCAGAAGACAGGGAAAAATTCCGCCAGTGGATGATTGCACTGGGCGTGAGTGTAGCACAGGCCAAAACAGCCAACTCCTTCCTGGAAGGAAAAGAATTTGCGCAGGAGATCGGATTTCCCCTTGTAATCCGTCCGTCGTTTACCCTCGGGGGCACCGGTAGTGGTTTTGTACATGATAAAGACGAATTGGACGAGGCACTGAACCGTGGCCTGCAGGCATCGCCGATACATGAAGTGCTGGTAGAGAAAGCGGTGCTGGGTTGGAAAGAATTCGAGCTCGAACTGCTGCGGGATGCGGCTGACAATGTCTGTATCATCTGTACCGTAGAAAACTTTGACCCGATGGGTGTGCACACCGGCGACTCCATCACCGTAGCCCCCGCGATGACGCTCAGCGATACCGCCATGCAGCTTATGCGGAACACCGCGATAAGGATGATGAGAGATCTGGGAAATTTTACCGGTGGTTGTAACGTACAGTTTGCGCTCAACCCGGATACCGAAGAGATCATTGCCATTGAGATCAATCCAAGGGTGAGTCGCTCTTCTGCCCTCGCCTCCAAAGCCACCGGCTATCCCATTGCAAAAATTGCAGCAAAGCTGGCGATTGGTTACACATTAGATGAACTGGAAAACCAGATCACCAAAACAACATCTGCCTATTTTGAGCCGGCGCTGGATTATGTCGTCGTCAAAATCCCCCGCTGGAATTTCGACAAGTTCAAAGGCGCCAATGATACACTCGGCCTGCAGATGAAAAGTGTGGGTGAAGTAATGGCGATCGGAAGAAGTTTCACCGAAGCCATTCAAAAAGCCTGTCAGAGCCTGGAGAACAATGCTGTCGGCCTGGGCTATTACGGCAAAAGCCTGATGCATGCCGATGAGCTGCTGGACTATATCAAAATACCGAAGTGGGACCGCATCTTCCGTATCAAAGATGCGTTGATGGCGGGTATCTCTGTCAGCACTATTTCAAAAGCCACCAATGGCATTGACAGGTGGTTTTTATATGAAATTCAAAAAATCTGCAACCTCGAAAAAGAAATTGCAAAGTATGATCTGGCAGATTTACCCATAGAATTACTGAGGGAAGCAAAAGTGAACGGCTTCAGTGATGAGCAGATAAGCCGCATACTTGAACACGGTGATGAAGAAGACGTTTATAATAAAAGAAAAGCAGCCGGTATAACCAGGGTTTATAAAATGGTAGACACCTGCTCTGCTGAGTTTGAAGCAAAGACGCCTTATTTCTATTCTACTTTTGAAAACAGCCCCCAACAAACCTCTCCTTCAACCGGCGGAGGAGGTTTCGCAGCCTCTAATGAATCGAAGGTTTCCTCCAAAAAGAAAATCATAGTACTTGGTTCCGGACCGAACAGAATCGGACAGGGTATTGAATTTGATTATTGCTGTGTGCATGGCTTGCTTGCAATAAAAGAATGCGGCTACGAAGCCATTATGGTAAACTGTAACCCGGAAACGGTGAGTAC
>JANNUI010000563.1:0-5088 GCA_031395125.1 Chitinophagaceae bacterium
CAAGCGGTATGATAAAAGATGGGTTGAACTGGTGGCAGGCGATCATGATCTTTTTTCTTGGCAATACTATTGTATTGATCCCGATGATCCTGAACGGCCATGCCGGAGCTAAATATGGAATCCCTTTCCCGGTCCTGGTAAGATCAAGTTTTGGCACCAAAGGTGCAAATATACCCGCTTTACTAAGAGCCCTTGTCGCCTGTGGCTGGTTTGGTATCCAGACATGGATCGGCGGCAAATCGATCTATAATCTTATCAGGGCATGGAACCCATCCCTGGCGGAAATAGATGCTCATTCATTATTTCCACAGGCATTGCCCATGATATGCTTTCTCGTATTCTGGTTGTTGAATATGTATGTGATCTACCTGGGAGTGGAAAGCATCCGGAAGCTTTTGGTGTTTAAAGCTATCTTTCTTCCACTTGCAACTTTTGCTTTATTATTCTGGGCAGTGAATGCAGCCAACGGTTTTGGGCCGATCTTGAATCAGGAATCAACACTTCATGGAGATGCATTTTGGAAATATTTTTTCCCGGCATTGACAGGTATGGTTGGTTTTTGGGCAACTGTTTCATTGAATATTCCCGACTTTACCCGCTATGCTAAAAGTCAGAAAGCCCAAATAAAAGGGCAAGCGATCGGGCTGGCCCCTTCGATGACATTATTTGCATTTGTTGCTGTTGTTGTCACACTGGCCACTACAATTATTTACGGTCAGACAGAATGGGATATAGTAACTATTGCAGGAAGATTTGAGAATAAGGTCCTGATAACCCTTGCCATGACCGGGATCATCATTTCTACACTTGCTACTAATATTGCAGCTAACATAGTAAGTCCTGCAAATGATTTTTCAAATTTAGCTCCAAAGAAGATCAATTTCAGGATGGGAGGTTATATCACCGGCATTATCGGGATATTGATCTTTCCATGGAAGTTGGTTGAAGATCCAAACGGCTATATTTATAGCTGGCTGATAGGTTATTCCGGATTGCTGGGACCTATCGGAGGTATCATGATCGCAGATTATTATTTTATCAGAAAGCAAAAATTAGAAACAGCAGAATTGTATAGCCATTCGGGCAGGTACAGTTACAAGAATGGATTTAATAGAAATGCAATAGTTGCTTTATTGATTGGAATAATGCCAAATATACCCGGCTTTTTATTGCAGGTTAAAGTTATTTCGCCGGATGCTTTCCCTGCCTGGATATCTGATCTGTACCATTATGCCTGGTTTGTTGGCTTTTTTCTTAGTGGTTTTGTATATTGGTTGTTGATGAAAAATAATTCACCGCAGAGAACATGAGTTGCAGAGGCTTCGAAGAGATACTCTGCGTAAACTCATTTTCTCCTGTTCTCTGCGGTAAAAAAATATAGTATGAGTATTCTAATTAAGAACGGAAGAGTGATAACTGCTACTGATGACTACATGGCAGATATTTTCATTGAAGGTGAAATGATAAAAGCTATCGGCAGAGATCTTCCTGCCAAAGCCGATAAAGAAATTGATGCCGCCGGCAAACTGGTCTTTCCGGGGGGTATCGACCCGCATGTGCACCTCGATATGCCCTTCATGGGAACATTTTCTTCCGATAATTATGAAACCGGTACAAGGGCGGCCCTTTTTGGCGGCACCACCATGGTGATTGATTTCATATTGCAGAAACAGGGTCATTCATTACAATCAGCTTTAGACGAATGGAGAGGGCGAAGCAATAATAATTGCGTGGGTGATTACAGTTTTCATATGGCTGTGACTGATTTTAACGAGAACACAAAAAATGAAATTCAGGGGATCATTGAAAAAGAGGGGATCACTTCTTTCAAAACATTTATGGCTTACAAAGGAGCATTGATGATCGATGACCGGCAGATGGTGGGGCTCATGGAGGAAGTGAAGAAACACGGCGGTCTGATAAATGTGCATGCCACCAATGGCGATATGATCGATTACCTGGTCGCCAAGCACCGGGCTGAAGGCAAACTCTCTCCACTATATCATTACTTATCCCAACCCGAAGTAACAGAAGCTGAGGCCAGCGAACGTTTTGCGGATATGGCCAATTATACCGGTTGTCCGGGCTATATCGTTCACCTTACCTGTGAGGGGGCATTGAATGCAGTACGCAACGCCACTAGAAGGAATCAGAAAGTATTTGTGGAAACCTGTATCCAGTATCTGATCATTGACGCCTCATTGTATGAAAAAGAAGATGGCGCCAAATGGGTGATGAGTCCTCCCCTGCGGGAAAAGAAAGACCAGGAAACATTATGGGCGGGTATCAACCAGGGACTGGTGCAGGTGGTTGCCACGGATCACTGCCCCTTTAAATGGGAACAAAAACTGATGGGCAAAGACGATTTTTCCAAAATACCGAACGGTCACCCGGCCATTGAGAACCGTATGGAATTATTGTACAGCGAAGGAGTGAAAACCGGGAAAATCACATTAAATAAATATGTGGAAGTAGCCTGTACTAACCCTGCAAAAATTTTCGGCATGTTCCCGAAAAAAGGGACCATTGCAGTAGGTAGTGATGCAGACATCGTCATCTTCGACCCAAACGAAAAACATAAGATCTCTGCCAAAACCCATCATATGAATGTGGATTACAGCGGCTACGAAGGCTGGGAACTGACCGGGCAAGTAAAAACCGTTTTACTGAGGGGAAAAGTGGCAATTGAAAACAATCATTGCCATATTGATAAAGGATATGGTAAATTTATAAGGAGAAATAAAGTTTCTCAGATAATTTAGTTTTTCTCACAGCGAACACAGCGGAGCTGCGATCGCAATGAATTTAAACCGCTGCGACGCCGCCTCATTGCGGTCGTTGCGTGAAATAAAAACATACTTATGCCAAGAATAATCAAATCAGGCCTTATTCAGCTCAGCCTACCAAAAACCGAAGGCGAAGGGACCATTGCCGAAATAAAGGAAGCCATGCTGCAGAAGCACATCCCTTACATCGAAGAAGCAGGCAAGAAAGGGGTGCAGATACTCTGCTTCCAGGAAATATTTAATACCCCGTATTTCTGCCCAGGACAGGACAAGGCCTGGTATGAAAGTGCAGAGACTGGTCCGGGCCCAACACTAGAAAGGATGCAGGAATATGCACAGAAGTATAAGATGGTTATTATCGTACCTGTATATGAAAAAGAACAAGCTGGTGTGCTATACAATACAGCCGCAGTGATTGATGCCGACGGGACATATTTAGGTAAGTACAGGAAAAATCATATCCCGCATACATCCGGTTTCTGGGAAAAGTTTTTCTTCAAGCCGGGCAACCTGGGTTATCCTGTTTTTCAAACGAAATATGCAAAAGTGGGTGTGTACATCTGCTATGACCGCCACTTTCCGGATGGTGCAAGATGTTTGGGATTGAATGGGGCTGAGATCGTTTACAATCCTTCTGCTACTGTTGCAGGTCTCTCGCAATATTTATGGAAACTGGAGCAGCCGGCCCATGCAGCAGCCAATGGATACTTCATGGGTTGTATCAACCGGGTGGGAATAGAAAAGCCCTGGAACCTTGGCAAATTCTATGGCAGCAGTTATTTTGTTGACCCCAGGGGCCAAATATTTGCCCAGGCATCAGAAGATAACGATGAATTACTGATTGCAGATTTTGACCTGGATATGATCGAACAGGTAAGAAGTGTGTGGCAATTTTTCAGGGACAGGAGACCGGAAACTTATGGCAAACTCGTGGAGCTATAAAGCTGCAGGCTATTAGCTGTTAGCTTTTAGCCTTTAGCCTGGTCCATATTATTAGATTGTTATAAAAAATGGTGAATTGGCTAAATGCTAAAAGCTATCGGCTAATGGCTTTAAACAAAAACAAAGTCAAAATGGCAATAATCAATAATAGATTAACCAAAGAACAATACGAAGCCAACTTCGCCGACATTCACCCACCATTTGAGAATAAAACAGCGGCACAGGTGGAAGCCAACCGTTGTTTGTTTTGCTATGATGCGCCCTGCACCAAAAGTTGCCCTACAGGAATAGATGTTCCTAAATTTATAAAACAAATTTCTACAGATAATATTAAAGGATCTGCACACACTATTTTTTCATCCAACATCATGGGTGCCGGATGCAGCAAAGTGTGTCCCGTAGAGAAATTGTGTGAAGGAAGCTGTGTTTTCAATTTATTGGATGAACCTCCAATTCCCATTGCAAAACTTCAGCGTTATTCTACAGAGAAAGCTATGGAGAATAAATGGCAGCTCTTTGAAAGAAAGAAACTTCCTGACTCTCCGCCTACCGGCGGAGATGGGGGCGTCAAAGTAGCTATCGTTGGCGCAGGTCCCGCAGGGCTGAGCTGCGCCCATGTATTATCAAGAGAAGGAATTGATGTCACCATTTTTGAAAAAGAAAGCAAAGGCGGCGGGTTGATGACCTACGGCATTGCTGCCTACAAGGTAACCCCGCAGTTTTGCGAGGATGAAGTAAATTATATCACTTCTATTGGAGGTATTGAGATCAAATACAACCAGGAGTTAGGGAAAAACATTTCATTGACTGAACTGAAAAGAAATTTTGATGCTGTTTATCTCGGCATTGGCGTTGGCGTGGCCAGGCAATTGGATATTCCTGGTGAAAAACTGCAGGGTGTTGTAGACGCCATTAAGTTTATTTATGATATCCGGGCCAATGGTTACCCAACTGTACCCGTTGGTGATAAGGTGGCCGTAATTGGTATGGGCATGACAGCGATTGATGCTGCCACACAGGCAAAAAGATTAGGGGCCAAAGAAGTGACGCTGGTTTACAGAAGAACAGAAGCCGAAAAACCCTGCACCGATGTTGAACTGGATATTGCCCGGTTAGATGGATGTGAAATTATCTGGCTGGCATCGCCGAAAAAGGTAAAGGGCAGAAAAGGAAAAGTAAAACAACTTGTTTGCAGTATTATGCAATTAGGTGAACCTGATGCATCCGGGCGCTGCTCTCCTGTTGATACAGGCGCAACGTTTTCTTTGGATGTTGATATGATCATTAAAGCAGCAGGGCAGGTTCCTTTTGAAAAAATAATAAAAAAATATACGCTGGATAACAAAAGCGGAAAGTTATT
>JANNUI010000609.1:0-2100 GCA_031395125.1 Chitinophagaceae bacterium
GTTTGTACCACAGCATGCTGATCATGGTTACGCAACCCAGCAGCAGGAAAGCGATACTGAACCTGATGGACAGAGAATGGTGCAGTATATCCGTGTAGCCATCATAATGTCCAAGCGAGATATTTAGGAGCCACTTTACCAATAGCAGCCAGACGATTGTGAGGAAAAGACAAATGGAAAAAACATTGATGTACTGTCTTCCCTGGGGCAGGTAGTATCGCAGGGTATTCATCACCAGCAGGCAGATGAGGAGAAGCAAAGTGTTACAGATGGCGCTGTCAATAATCGCGGCCTTCCACGGCAAACCAAAGAAATGCAGCACCATGCTGTTGTCGGCCATCATCACTGCCCAGCAGATGATGAAGATGACCCTGAACCGGGTAGCTGATAGTGGGGAGCCTGCCATGTTATTAAGCAAGATTCAATAATTCATGCGTGTTGCCAAAACGAATATGTTCGGCTTTAGCATACACAAATTTCAGGTAACTGTCTGCGTCTTCTGTTTCCGCTACCCGTGAGTACAATTCCGCACCATCAATAAGTTCCTGCAACTGGTATATCTCACTTACACTGATAAACCGCCACTGCACTAATTGTTCCTGGTGATTAAAGAACATGTCTTCTGCCTTTACTCCCAGCAGTTGTGCTTTATGAAAAGCTTCTTCTTTGCTGCCGGCTGCTATCAACCGCAGTTGTTCATCAAACTGGGCTGCGTGGCTGCCCTCACCGCAAATGATGCGGAAAACGATCTTTGTAAGGTACCAGTTCATACAGGTTGGGTTTTGGTATATATAAAAAGAACAGCTGGCCGGCTGCTATGCTCAAAAACTCTTTATCTCGATGCCACCGAATATCACTGTTCCTTTCAGCAGCAAAATTTTTTCTGGGCCGTCAGTCATCGTTTGCATATTCCTTTTATCTTCCAGTCCCCCGAAAATAGTGACAGCTTCGGATTTCACGGTCCAGTTGGAGGGTATAACCAGTTTGGTACCCCCGAAAATGGTGGTTAGTTCGATCACAGCCGTACCTGTGAAATCGGCACGGGTGAGGTCGAGTTCCGTACCTCCGAAAATATTCACCACGTCACCGCCCTTAAAGTTTTTGGAAATGACATTCTTTTTGGCCCCGCCAAAAATGGAGGTATTGTCAACAAAATCTTCCTTGATATCTTTCTGGCTTTCGTACGTTTCTTCCGCCACCGTGGCGTCAATAATACCCGAACTCACCGTACTTTTTTTTTCATCACTGTTGGGTTGTCTCCCACGGCATCTGCGGGGTTTTAATATCAGGAACCCGCCTACCAGGATCAGGGCCATGGGCCAGATATACTGGCGGACAGCGATATCGGGAAATATTCTTGTGAAAAGGAATGTCCCGCCGACCAGCATCAGGATAAACCATGCCCCACCTCTAAACCGGTGTTTGATACCAATAAACAAACCCAGGGCTATCAGGAATACCTGCCAGCTAAACAGCCAGTCAGGCAGACCCTCCACCGAAGTCCTTATCAGCGCAGCCACGCCGATCAGAAGAATGAAGACACCGGTCCAGAGATGACTCTCACCACCACGGTGCTGTCTTCTTTCTTCCCATCTTTTTTTGCGGTTTTCCCAGCGTTCTTTAAACCTGCTTTCAAAATCCTCACTCATAGCATTCAAATTTTACCCAAAACTATCAGGGGAATGCTGAATGGGCAATAGCGATTGGGTAATATACAGGCAGTTATCGGTGAATGGTGGTTATAGGAGGGTGAATAAGGGAATGGTAATAAAAACGGGCTTTAGTTCAGCGAACTGCTCCAGATAAGTTGGTAAGGATCTGTTTTGCCTTTGATACAGGTAAACAGGAAACAGGTGATAAAAGGCATGTTAATATGTTCGTTGCCGCCGGCATCTATGGCGAGGGTACCACTAACATATGTTTCTGTGGAGGAGGTTTCAAGTGCTTTGAGGCCATGGGGTACTTTCTCATTGCCATAGCCGAGGTCGTAGCGGCGATAGGCTAATCTTTCTACCAGGTTCTGAACAAATTCAGGCTGATCGAAGGAAGCGGAGATGTGTAAATTTTGTTTCATGACAAAGCGTTTTAACTGCTCAGACC
>JANNUI010000635.1:0-2073 GCA_031395125.1 Chitinophagaceae bacterium
TTTTGGTTTTTGGTTTTTGGCCTTTAAATTTTCACCCTGTAAATGAGTAAGTATTTTTTTTAAAGATTCTTTTTCCTGCAGCTCTCGCAGACCCGGTGTATTGGGGGAACTTACATTCACGACAAAATAATCCACAAAAGGATGGAGTACGTTGAAACAGGTTACATAATCCTTCCAGGCATCTTCATTGGGAGTGATTTTGTTTTTGCCAATATTGCCACCGATAATTAATCTTGAACCAGGCGATTGTTTATTGCCAATTGCCAATTGCCAATTGCTTAGCCTTTGTGCGACAACCTTCACCCCGTCATTATTAAACCCCATCCGGTTGATCAGCGCTTTGTCCTTAGGTAAGCGAAACAGCCTCGGCTTTTCATTTCCTGCCTGGGGCAGGGGTGTAACCGTTCCGATTTCAACAAAACCAAAACCGAGACACTCCAGTTCTCTCAGGTATTTGGCATTTTTATCAAATCCCGCCCCCAAACCAACAGGGTTTTTGAACTTTAAACTACCCATTGCCCCCCCGATAGCTATCGGGGGACTATTCACCTTTGTCTTCGGAGAGAATGCAGACCGGATGAGGCTAGGAAACCCCATCCTGCAAAGCAGCTTCAGGCAGTTCATCGAAAAATAATGCACCCATTCCGGGGGAAATAGAAAGAGAAAACTGCGCAGTAGCCGGTACATAATGCCTGCGAAGATAACTGAACTTTATGCCCGATTTTGGTTGATAGAGCAGGAGTATTTACTTTTGGTAATAAAGTTGCATAAACAACCAATAAGCAGTTTATGGTTTATAGTTTGTAGTTTATTATTTGGTACCCGATTCCCGAAAAGTATCTTCAAATTTGAAATAACCATAAACTCAATACAATAAACGAAAAATTCTTGATCATGCAGGAAGCATATATCATCGCCGGTTTCCGTACCGCAGTAGGCAAAGCCAAAAGAGGTGGGTTCCGTTTTTACCGTCCCGATGATTTAGCCGTGGAAGTCATCAAAGGACTGATGGCAACCGTTCCGCAACTGGAAGCTAAAAGAGTGGATGATGTGTTAGTGGGTAATGCTGTGCCCGAAGCCGAGCAGGGCTTGCAGTTCGGAAGGATCATCTCTGCAAGGGCCCTGGGTTTTGATGTACCGGGTGTAACGGTAAACCGTTACTGTGCATCGGGCCTGGAAACAATTGCGATGGCCACCGCAAAGATCCGCACCGGTATGGCCGATTGCATCGTTGCCGGCGGCACAGAAAGTATGAGCCTTGTTCCTACAGCCGGATGGAAAACAGTTCCGTCTTATTCCATTGCCAAAGATGATCCTGACTATTACCTGAGCATGGGACTCACTGCTGAAGCAGTAGCAAAAGATTATACTATCAGCCGGGAGGCGCAGGATGAATTCTCCTATAATTCACACCAAAAAGCTATTGCCGCTATTCAGAACGGCCACTTCAAACCAGGAATCCTCCCTATCAATGTTGAAGAAACCTACCTGGATGCCAAAGGCAAAAAGCAAAAAAGAAATTATATCGTTGACACCGATGAAGGGCCCAGGGCCGATACATCCATCGAAGCGCTGGCCAAACTGAAACCGGCATTTGCGCAGGGCGGGGTGGTCACAGCGGGCAATTCATCCCAGACTTCCGACGGAGCAGCATTTGTTATCGTAATGGGGGAGAAGATGATGAAGGAACTGGGGCTGAAACCCATTGGAAGATTAGTGAACAGCGCTGTGGCTGGTGTTCATCCCCGTATCATGGGGATTGGCCCGGTGGCCGCTATACCCAAAGTGTTGAAACAATCAGGAATGAACCTTTCCCAGATCGACCTGATAGAACTGAACGAAGCTTTCGCCTCCCAGGCACTGGCCGTTATCCGGGAGGCTGGACTCGACCCCTCCAAAGTCAATATCAACGGCGGCGCCATAGCGCTGGGCCATCCGTTGGGTTGCACCGGGTGCAAGCTAACCATCCAGAACCTGCACGATATGAAGCGGTTAAACAAGAAATATGGGATGGTGACCGCTTGTGTAGGGGGGGGACAGGGCATTGCCGGCATCATCGAAAACTTATCCTGA
>JANNUI010000464.1:0-6996 GCA_031395125.1 Chitinophagaceae bacterium
ATTTTTTATGGTTCCAAATCAGGGGGCATAGTGCAACCGGCAGATATAGAAAAGATAAAAGTGAAAAAGAAAAAGAAGAAACCGGCTATTGATAATCAGTAACCCGAATAAACTGTTATGAATTTTTACAGCATTATTGCAGCCACTGGTTTCAGCATTCTCTTTCTGCTGTTGGTTTTTGTACCGATGGAGAAAATATTTCCCGCTAAAGCCCGGCAGAGAATATTCCGGCCACACTGGTTTACCGACCTCTGTTTTTTTCTCGGCCAGTATTTGTTATGGGGTGGCCTGGTGTTGTGGGTTCTCAGTCATTTTGGCTACTGGCTTGATGGATTAATTCCACATTCATTCCGGCAACAGGTGGCGGCACAGCCGTGGTGGCTGCAGGCTATTGAAGTGGTTGTATTGAGTGACTTTATTATTTACTGGGGCCACCGCCTGCAACATAAAGTGGAATTCTTATGGCGTTTTCATAAAGTTCACCACAGCGCTAAACACCTTGACTGGCTGGCAGCCCACAGAGAGCATCCAATGGACACCATTTATACAGTGGGACTTATTAACCTGCCTGCCTTTATTCTTGGCTTCCCGCTGGAAACGATTGCCGGGTTTATTGCTTTCCGTGGTATTTGGGCTATTTATATTCATTCAAATGTAAGGTTGCCAATTGGCCCTTTGCGGAAACTGATTGGTGCACCGGAATTGCACCACTGGCACCATGATCTTGACAGGGATGCCGGTAATTATGCTAATATATCTCCATTGATGGATATTATTTTCGGTACATACACCTGTCCTGGCCATGAGCCGGAAAGGTTCGGCATTAAAGAAGATTTTCCTGAACATTACCCCGGGCAATTGATACATCCTTTATTGCCTGACAGGATTGGTAAAAAAATGCTGGATAAAAATGATCAGGTACATTCTTTTCAATCCGGTTCCGTTGCTGAAGTCTCAGCAGAATAACACCGGCTCCAAAAACCAAAACCTCATTCACAAATGGTACGCCATTGTTGGTGTACTGAGCCTGTCGGAGTATCTTCCATCAACAACCCGGGCTAATGGCTAACCTGAGTGTTCAATATAATAAAGAAATTACCCAAGCTGTCTACTTCCCTTCAAATTCAAAACCTTGCTTTGGATCCGGCTTACCGGTAAAAGGCGGGTAATCTTTATACAACCAGGAAAAAAACAAATTCAGCCTGGTGGCCCAGCGGATCGTACCCGTATTGAACCGGTGCCAGTCCTCAGGATATTTTCCTGTAAACAACACGGCAAAAAAAGCAAAGATCGACAGGAATAAAGTACCAATCATCCTGAAATATAAAACGAACATATGCGGAATACCGGCATATATCCAGCCAAGTAAGGTCCGTAACAGCATTTCCCCGCGGCCGATTTGCCAGAACGGGAGGTCAAACGAGGTTTTATCATCTTTTCCTTCAAGGCCAAACTTAGGATACCCATCCACCAGGTTGTAGATACGGGCCGAAACTCTCAGGCTCCAGCGCTGCACGTTTACAACCCATTCATAATACCATTTGGGTGTAATCCCGGTGAAAAGGATAATAAAAAAGCTGGCAATACTCATGAACCAGATCGCCAGGCTGCAAAGTATTAATAAGAATCCATGCGGAATGCCGATATAAAGCCATCCAAAAAAAGTGCGAAGGAGCAACTCACCCCGGGAGTATTCGGGCTGATATTGAATTTCATAAGTGAGCATAGTGGTTGAGGTTGAGGTATTAAAGCTAATACATGTTTGGCTAATTACAAGTGGTATCCAAACTGCCGGAACAAACCATTTTACCCTTTATTTTCCCTTACTCTCCTTTCTCATCTTTCTTAATTCCCTGCTTACCCATATGATCAGCGGTATGGTAACTGCAAGGACGAAGCCAATAACGATATACTTTAACCAGGGTTTCAAAAATGGCCTGCTGCCAATGAAATACCCGGCTAATACGAAACTCAGTATCCATACTGCTGAGCCGGAAAACGTAAGCAAAAGAAAGCGGCGAAAATTCAGCCGGATGATGCCTGCAACGATCGGCGCAAATGTGCGGATGATAGGTAAATACAGTCCCAGCGTCAATGCCAGCCAGCCATATTTTTTATAAAAAGAAGCCGCTGTTGTCAGGTATTTCTTTTTGTAGAATTTTGTATCCCTTTTCCTGTATAATAAAGGCCCCGTTTTCCATCCAAACCAATAACCGGTAAGGTTCCCCAGCACAGAAGCCAGAACAAGGAGGCTGCAGATACTGTAAATATCATACTGTAATCCACCGGCAGCAGCCAGTATTCCCGCGGTGAATAATAAAGCCCCGGTGGGTATAAAGAAACAAAAGAATAAGCCGGTGCTGCCATATACCATAAGACATACAAGCAGCAGTCCACCATACCTGATCAATGCTTCTATATCAAAAATGGATAAGATCAATAAAATTTGCTCTTTTCAATAAACTGGTTAAACAGGCAATCAAAAGGTATGAATTTCCTGGCTTAATCCCGGCGCCATTCAAGATTTTTTTCACTGCAACCACTTCCCCCTGATACACTGAACTGCGTAAATTTTTCTTATTGCCGGAATTTCTATTGTATAAACGATCCATCAAAAGAAATACGGAAAAAAGAGAACAAGCCAGGCGGAAATTTCCTCTTTTATTACCCCCTGTTATCTTTGCATATGCCAATTCTCATTGCAGATACTGCTGACATCCCCGCCTTAGTGGCTTTGCTCAACAGTGCCTACCGGGGCGATGCCTCCAAAAAAGGATGGACCACCGAAGCTGATATGATCAGCGGGGAGATAAGGACCGATGAAGCGCAACTGATACAACTGATGCAAAAACCAGGCGCTATTTTTTTAAAATATACTAATAACAATGACCATATTGAAGGTTGTGTGTTCCTGGAAATGAGAGAGGGCAGGCTTTATCTTGGCATGCTCAGCGTAGCCCCTGCCCTGCAGGCCAAAGGCATTGGCAAACAACTGATGACGGCGGCAGAAGCATATGCAAAACTACAGGGCTGTCCGGCCATTTTCATGCGGGTCATCTCCATCCGGTCTGAACTGATAGCCTGGTATGAGCGCAAAGGCTACCATAAAACCGGTGAAGTGCAGCCTTTTGAAGACAGCGTGTATGGCGCTGCCACAGTTCCCTTTGAATTTTTGGTAATGCAGAAAGATTTATAGCAGCCGCAACTTACCTTTGCAGGGTCTTTACCTTATAAAAGAAAAATATGCGCCGCATCATCTTTATCTTTCTCCTGCAACTTCCCGTAGCCGCCTTTTCGCAGAAATATTTTGACCTACCCAAAAGTGAAGTAAAAAAGGAACTGGAGAAATATGTGCTGGATAATAAAACCATTAACCCGGTCCTTTCTGAAACAGAAAGCACCCTTGTACTGGCCGTAAATGATCCGGCAGCACAACCGGCCAGTTTTATTTACGGTTTTGACAAAATCACCGGCAAATGCAATTCCCGGAAAACGGTTGCCGCCTGCGATTCCTGTTATAAAAAATACCTCGATAACCTGCTGGCTCAAAAAAATTACCAGTGGAAAAAGATCAACGAGAACCAGTATGTGTCAAAATTTGCCGACCGGCTGTTGCTGGAACTGCGGGTGGATGATAATGACTATACTTTCACGCTTTTAAAAACAGAGTGGACAAAAGAACTCTATGATATCCTCCTGAAAGATTGATTCCTTTCGCTATACAGTACTTAAATAATAACTATTTTTCCAGCACCCCGTCTGTCCGCCATTGTTTAAAGACATTAACGGTGCTGTCGCTCAGTTTTGCAGTCTTTTTAAAGGGCATGAATCCTTTTTCGCCGGGATTTAGTTCAATGCGGCGGATCATCTCATCAATATCCGTTTTCACATTTGCATAGTTGTCATACGCTTTTTTATTGCCTCCTTTTGCGGGAATATGACAAGGGGTGCAATTGCTCATAATGGCCGTTTGCAGGTTTGCTTCATAGGTCATTTTGGGTACCGGGGTGGCGGCCACTTTTTTGGAAGGGTCACAATTGGTCAATACCAGAACGGCGGTTGCCAGGCCGGTCAAAACAAATACTTTCTTCATGTTGGTTAAATTTTAAAGATGGAATATAAATAAATTTCCCCGAGTTCAAACACCGGTTATCCCATCGCTGCAAATTGCCCGGTCCGTTGCCTGCTTCTGTTTTCAATCCGGTAAATTTGCTATGCATTATGCTCAATGCCACGGCAAAAACATACCGCAACGCCTACTCGGGCCTTTCCAGGGAGACCTGGCTGCTTTCGCTTATCATGCTGATCAACCGGAGCGGCACCATGGTGGTGCCTTTCATGGCCCTTTACCTTACTAACCCGGATGAAATGGGTTTCTCCATTGGAAAGGCCGGCATTGTGGTGGGTCTATTTGGCGCTGGAGCTTTCTGCGGCGCCTGGCTGGGTGGCAGGCTCACCGATAAGATCGGTTTTTACCCGGTGCAACTGATCACATTGATCGGCGGAGGCATCCTATTCATGGTACTCGGCCAGATGAAAACGTATCCGCTCATTTGCCTGTTTACCTTCCTGCTCAGTTTTGTGAATGAAGCTTTCCGGCCGGCCAACTCAACGGCCATTGCATTTTATAGTAAAGAAGAAAACAGGACAAGGTCTTATGCGCTGAACCGGCTCGCCATCAATATCGGCTGGGCGGTTGGCAGCGGACTGGGTGGTTTTTTGGCGCATATCGACTATGAACTGTTATTCTGGGTAGATGGATCTACCAATATCGCCGCCGCCCTGATGCTGTGGCTGCTTTTGAAACCAGTAAACTATAAACCGTTATACCACACAGATGCAACAGTTGCCCCTGCCCTGCCTGCTTATAAAGACAAGGGCTTTATATATTTTATTATCATCACCATGTTTTTCGCAGCCTGCTTCTTTCAAATGTTCAACAACCTGCCACTTTATTTTAAGAAGGAAGTTCACCTGTCAGAACTTTATATCGGCTTTATCATGGCGGCCAATGGTGTGCTGATAGCATTAGTAGAAATGGTGCTGGTGTATAAATTAGAGGGGAAGCGAAGCAGTATAGTTTATATCGTTGCGGGTGTATTCATCACCGGTCTCTCATTCCTTATCCTGAACCTGCCCGGTATGGGGCTTTTCCTTGCTTTTAGTATGATCTGCATGGTTACCATGGGAGAAATTTTATCGATCCCTTTCATGAACAGTTACTGGATCTCCCGCACACATGCATCCAACCGGGGGCAGTATGCTGCACTATATACCATGGCCTGGTCGGCAGCACAAACGCTGGGACCCGTGGGCGGTGCACAACTGGCGGAATTTGCGGGGTTTGATGTGTTGTGGTGGACAGTAGGAGGCCTTTGTATAATGACATCCATCGCATTCAGCAGGCTGAAATAACAGTTAATCAGCTCAACGCAAAATCAACTGCCGCTGCAGCATGGAGTTTCGTGGTATCGAAAACGGGAACGGGGCTGTCTTCCGGCTTAATGAGCAGAGGAATTTCTGTGCAGCCCAATATAATTCCGGCTGCTCCTTTATTCACCAGTTGATTTATAATCACCAGGTATTGCACTTTGGTTTCTTCCTTAACAATACCCTTGCCCAGTTCTTCATAAATACTGTGGTTTACAAATTCCACACCATTGCTGTCCGGTATAAGCGTGCTGATCCCATGCGAAGCCAGTTTGTCCCTGTAAAAGTCAAACTGCATGGTGTATTTTGTTCCCAGTAATGCAACCCTGCTGATACCTTTTCCCTTGACAGCCCTGGCTGTTGCATCGGCAATATGAATAAGCGGTATACTCACCGCTGCTTCCACTTCATTCGCTATCTGGTGCATGGTGTTGGCACAAAGTAAAAAGCAGTCAGCCCCGGCCATTTCTGTTTTCCGGGCTGCTTCGCAAATGACGGAGCTGATGCCTTTCCAGTCACCAGCCTGTGTAAGCTTCTTTATTTCACCGTAGTTCAATGAATTGAGTATCATCTTCGGCGCTTCATCGCCACCGAGCCTTTCATTCACCCCTTTGTTGATGTAGCGATAATAATCCAGCGTGGAGTGCCAGGTGAGGCCGCCTATGAGCCCGATTGTTTTCATTTTTTAAAAATAGGCAAAGCAGCCCCTTCATCAAAACTTTCGTCTGTAACCGGTAACAATTCCGCAACTTTCAATCCCTTACTTTTGCCCAAATAAATTTTCATGCAAAGGCTGTTAATATTCTTCTTTTTCTTGCTCCTGTCTGTTTCCACCCGGGCGCAACAGTTGCTATCCCGCCCGAAATTAGTGGTGGGCCTTGTGGTGGACCAGATGCGCTGGGATTACCTGTACCGCTATTATGACCGCTATGCCCCGAATGGGGGTTTTAAGCGGATGCTCAACCAGGGTTTTGCCTGCGAGAATACACTTGTACCTTTTGCCCCCACCGTTACAGCCTGCGGTCATAGCTGCATTTATACCGGCGCTGTACCTGCTATCAGCGGCATTACGGGTAATTTTTGGTGGGACAGGGAACAAATGCGTTCAGTCTATTGCACCGAAGATAAAACGGTGAATACCGTGGGCAGCAGCTCCAACCTGGGGCAACAGAGCCCAAGGAACATGCTGGTCACAACCATTTGCGATGAAATGAGGCTGGCCAGTAATTTTAAAAGTAAAGTGATCGGTGTGGCGATAAAAGACAGGGGCGGGATCCTTACAGCAGGGCACAGTGCCAATGCCGCATATTGGTATGAGAGCCCAACCGGCAACTGGATATCTTCTACTTATTATATGAATGAACTCCCCAATTGGGTAAATGACTTCAATGCACTGAAATTAACAGACAAATATTACCAACAGGGATGGAACCTGTTATATCCGGCTGACTCATATCAACAAAGCAGCGGGGATGCAAAAGCGTATGAAGCGAAACCTTTTGGCAATACCTTTCCCTATGACCTGAAACCATTCACCGGAAAAGATTTCGGGAAAATTTCCAGTAC
>JANNUI010000014.1:0-1783 GCA_031395125.1 Chitinophagaceae bacterium
ATGCTGCGGGACCGGCTACGGGTGCTGGAACAAAACATCAACAGCAGTAAAACGCTGACGGGTGAAGAAAAAGTGAACCTCCAGCAATACATCACCCGCTGCTATGGTTCCCTGACCACTTTCAATGTATTGTTCAGGAATAAGGAGCAGCATTTTGTCGGGGAAAAGGGCAGTAAGGAAGATTAAATATGGATTTCCGTATCTTCTCTTTCTTTTAGCTCATCCTAAATCAACTGCTTATGCAAGCACTGGCCCCTGTTCAACAGAAAGACAGAGAAATCTTTATGGATGTGCTCCGCGGATTTGCCATCCTCGGGATCTTTATTGCCAACCTCAATGGTTTTAGCTGGTACAACGCACAGGCCCATGCCACCGGCCCCTACCTGTTGCCGGAGCTTGATCATAAGATGGGCTTCCTGCACCATATGTTCATCGAAGGAAAATTCTACTCTATCTTCAGTTTGCTCTTTGGCTGGGGCATTGCCCTGCAGATAAAAAGGGGAATGGCCGGGGGCGGCAACCCGATGCTCACCATCAGGAGGCGGTTATTGTTCATGCTGCTGCTGGGCGTCATTCATTTGCTGATATGGCCGGGAGATATTGTGTTCTTCTATGCATTACTGGCTTTTATTCTCCTACCCCTCCGCAAATTTACTAACAAAACATTGTTGATAACGGGTATCCTGTTGCTCCTCTCCCCCATTCTTTTATATGCTGCTAAAATGCAATGGGAATGGTTGAACGCACCGGCGGGTTTTATGTTTGAAACAGGTCAGAAGATGGATGCGAAAATGTTCAACGTCAAATCGGAACAGGAATACATCGCCATGATGCAAAACGCTTCGTGGTGGGATGTGCTGAAAGGGAATGTTTCCGGTTTCTTTTACCGGTATGGTTACTTGTTCTTTGTGAGCCGGGTGCCCAAAGTGCTGGGTATGTTCCTCATCGGTTATGTGATCGGGCGTTCTGATTTTTATAAGAATATACAGCAGCACAGGAAATTAGTGTACTGGATCATTGGCCTTGGGTTGCTGGTTGGTCTGCCCGCCAATTATTACCTTGCCCGCTACATGACCTATTTTATGGGTGATTACTGGGACCTGAAAGCTGCAGGACTTTACCAAACGATAGCCTATACCGTGGGTGTGGCCCCGCTTGCACTTGCTTATACAGGTTTGTTCATGTTAACTTTTCAGACAAAACCCGGCAAAAAAATATTGACCCTGTTGGCTCCTGCCGGCAAAATGGCTTTCAGTAATTACATTATGCAGTCGCTTATCGGCAATTTCGTCTTTCTCGGCGCCGGGCTGGGCTATATGTGGAAAGTGGGCCCGGTATATTACACCCTGTTTGGAATTGGGGTATTCATCATCCAGGTCATCATCAGTACGGTCTGGCTGAAATATTTCAATTACGGTCCCGTGGAATGGTTGTGGCGAAGCGCTACTTATAAAAAGTGGCAGCCGTTCAGAAAACGAACCGGCAATATAACCACAGAATAACCGTGGCAATTAACAGCAACTATCTTTCAGGATTCTGTAACTTGTCGGCATGAAATGGTTCTGCCTTTTTTTACTATTACCCTCGGTTCTTATTGCCCAGGAGCCGGCAGATATACTTATCATTAATGGAAAGATCATTGACGGTACCGGCAATAGCTGGTATTACGGAAGTATTGCGGTGAAGGATGGAAAGATCATGGCGATCGGAAGAGACCTGAACCTGTCTGCTAAAAAAACAATTGATGCCAAAGGTCTCATCATTGCCCCCGGTTTTATTGATG
>JANNUI010000018.1:0-1690 GCA_031395125.1 Chitinophagaceae bacterium
CGGCCCTGCGCCAGCTTTTCCCAGAGAGTCCACCCGCCGCTATCTGCTTTGGTCAGTTTCTCCGGGGCGTTCGTCATCGACCCCAGGCTGGAGGCATCGGTCATCGAGCCGTTCTGCATGAACACCAGATCGCCGTCATTCACGGCAATCACGTCGTCTTTGCCCTGCCGCCGAAAATGGATGCCGGTCACCATAAATTTGCCGTCATAGGTCTTGTGATCGAGGTCCGTCACCTTGCAATCCGTGACCAGACGGACGCCCTGGGCTTCGAGCCAGGTCTGCAAGGGTCGAACCAGGGAGTCGTACTGGTTGAAGACGGTCCGCTTGACGCCCGCGAGCGTTTCGATGCGGGAAAACTCGATCATGAACCGATGCAGGTAACGCTTGAATTCGACGGCGCTGTGCCAGGGTTGAAAGGCGAATGTGGTGACCCACATGTACCAGAATTCGGTCTCGAAGAACCCCGGCGAAAGCCAGTCGGTGATGCGACTATCCGCCAGTGTATCCTCGCCGGCATTGCTGAGTTTCAGCAGTTCCATGCGGTCTTTCATGGAGAATCCCATCGATGCCACCGGCACTTTCGCGCGGCGGCTGTCAACCAGCCGCGCCATCGAATTCGCCTTGTACCTCTCATTGAACTCCACGGTTTCGTCGAATACGGACTTGCCTGGGTTGTTCAGCGAGGGAATCGATTTGTAGAGATCCCAGGTGCATTCGTAGTTGTCGGTGGTCAGCATGCGCCCGCCGCGCAATGAATACCCGCCCACGGGATCACCGGCGCCGTCCAGACTTCCACCCATGACAGGCAACGCATCGAAGATCGAAATATTTTCGCCAGGCAGCCCGCCATCGCGGATCATGAAGGCGGCGGCAGCCAGGGAGCCGATGCCGCCACCCACGAGATAGGCCTTCACCGTGGTCCGTTCGGCGCTCTTGCCCTTCACCGCTGACGCATCGGAGGTGTGTTCTGCATTGCCCATGATGGACCTCCCGTGTAAGCGACCCGCGACTCAGCCGTGGCGAGTTGGAACCCGGCTACCGGCCAACGGCGTTCTGCGATGACCGGATTTCTGTCTGCCGCGGTCATCGGAGCCCGAATACCCGTCCGGCCAGATTGTAGCAGTGGGCGACAAGCGCGCCGTAGATGCCTCCAACCAGGAAAGCACACAAACCACCTATCGCCAGAGCCGCCGCCGAGCCGGCCGGCTGAGTTGTGAGCTGGTTTGTGAACAGGCCCAGAAAGGCATCGCTGCCAGGAAAGCCGATCACCGCCCATGCCCAGCCTAGTATGAAAAGCCCCAATGTGGCGAACGCGCCGGTCGACGCACAACGGACCACCCCGAGCGTTGCGGGTGGAGCCGCGAAAGTTACTTCGGTCATGTAGTTCTCCTACGATTCAATCGTCAGGGTCGCGGGCTAATGCCTGAGAGCGGCCCTTCGTTGTCTATGGGCAGGTTACGGCCTTCGGTACCACCCCGGTAGCCTCGGAAAATACTCAAGCCCCATCCAACCGGAGGCCGTCAACGGGACAGCCGAAACGAAACGAAACAGGATCATCGCCAATGCAAATTTCCAGCGCCCGGTTCTAAGTATTTCCCGAGTCTACCGGTGGAGCTTGACGCCAGCTATAATCTGAATGTTGGAGGTGATCATTGAAACTTGGCCAAAGTTGAACCCATGAGCACCAGAC
>JANNUI010000025.1:0-1591 GCA_031395125.1 Chitinophagaceae bacterium
GAGAAGGTGGCCAAAGGCCGGATGAGGGGAGTTCGGATAGCAACCGATCGAACCAGCCATTTTAACGAAGTGCTGGCATCAAATGGCGTTGACAAAAATGCCTGCGGCGATGACTCTTTGTGCCCCGAAACGCCTGCCAAATCCACTTTCGCCGTACGTTCCGGCCATGGCTGAACTCTAGACCCCTGCCCGATTGTAGCCCATTGAAAATTCTGGAAATCAACTCCGGTCGCGACGTCAACGGCGCGATGGTTCATACCTATTTGCTTGTCCAGCAGATGGTCGAATTGGGCCATGAAGTCAGCGTATTGTGCCGACCGGGATACTGGCTGTGGGACAGGCTCAATGGTATGCGCGTCGAGCGCATCTCCTCGTCGATGCATCGTCACTGGGGTGAGCTGCGCCGTGCCTCGACGATCGTTCGCGAGCGGCAGATCGACGTTATCCATACGCACATGAGCCGCGCGCACATGTTCGGGATTTTGCTCAAAGTAATGACCGGCGTGCCCTGCGTTGCGACCGCGCACAATCGCCACATTCAACTGCACTGGCCATGGAATGATTTCGTAATCGCCAATTCTGAAGCCACGCGGCGATTTCAGATTCGAATGAACCGCGTTCCCAAAGAACGAATCCAAACCGTTTATTGCTTTTCGGATTTGCAACGCTTCCAATCTGTCGGCGAAGAAATTCGCCGCACCACTCGTTGCGGACTGAGTGTTGCCGATGCCCAACCGCTCCTGGGAGTGGTCGGAGAAGTCGTCGCGCGCAAAGGCCATATCCATTTGTTTCGTGCCTTGCCGCGCATCGCCGAAGCCTTCCCGAATTTCAAACTCGCGGTCCTGGGCCGCTTCAAGCGTCATGAAGCCGCTACGCGCCAACTTCGACGATTCCTTGTCGAGCACAAACTCTTTCAACGAGTGATTTGGGTTGGTCGCAGAAGCAACGTACCCGACTTTTTCGCTGCCATGGACGCCTGTATCGTTCCGTCGATCGAGGAGCCACTGGGACTCGTCGCGATGGAAGCCCAAGCCGCCGGGACTCCGCTGATCGTAACCAACACTGGAGGCCTCGTTGAAATCGTTCAAGACAACGTCAACGGCTTGATCGTCCCCACGAAAAATCCCGCGGCGATCGCTGACGCCGTAATTCGCTTGCTAAACGATCGCCATTTGCGCGATCGACTGGTTGAAAATGGCCGCCTCAACGTGAGCGAACGCTTTTCCCCACGCGTTCTAACCAACCAAGTCGTCGACGTCTTGAGACAAGTCTCCCATTGCCCAGCCGCCTGACCAATCACCAAGCCCGCATCGGGTTACGGTTTTGTCGACCAGTCTTCGAACGACAAGTTCGGGATGCGTTCGAAATCGACGGTATTGCGGGTCAAAATTGTCATTTGGTTTGCAAGGGCGATAGCACCAATTCGCAGGTCCATGGTTGCCACTCGGATTCGCTGATTACGAAGCTCATCATAGATCTCAGCCGCACTTGAGCCAAACGGAAGTACCTGCGCTTCGGAGTAATTCGTCAGCAACAACTCCAACCGGTGATAGCCTTTTATAACGCCTTCAGATGAAATCGCTTTGGCAAA
>JANNUI010000468.1:0-2672 GCA_031395125.1 Chitinophagaceae bacterium
ATAAGCCAGGGGGACTGTTAGGAAATTATTTGCAGCCGGATTTGGCAGGGTACGGAAAAATATTACCTTCAGCCGCTACGGCAATATGCCGGAATGACATAAGTTGCTTTGTGCCAACCAAATGGCCGGAGATTTGTTGAACACAGAATAAGACTCAGAACCCGGCAGGGCTATGCTACTGCTTCGTCCCCCTTTAAAGGGGACTATGCAGCACACGGTAAAAAGGAGAATATAAAATGGCAATGAACAAGAAAGAGGATATTATCATTATCGGGCCAGAAGAAATGTTTGTGGGCACAAAAGATGCCCTGGTCACCCTCATGGAATTTGGCGAATATGAGAATGAAGAATGCGCTAAAGCCAATGAGGTGGTAAAGCAGTTGCTGAAAGATTTTGACGGGAAGATCAGGTTTCAGTTCCGTCACTTCCCGCTTACACTCATACACCAGCGCAGCCTGAAGGCGAGTGAATCGGCTGTGGCTGCCGGGCAGGAAGGTAAGTTTTGGGAAATGCACAATGTGCTGTTCAATAACCGGCGCAACCTGGGCACTACCAGTCTCAAGTTATACAGCAAAGAAGCAGGGATAAATAATAAAAAATTCCTCGAAGACCTGGTCAATGGCATGTTTGGCTGGGAGGTGCAGGATGATATCAAGGAAGGCCATCGCCGCGGGGTGAAGGATATCCCCGCCTTTTTCATCAACGATGTGATGCTGAATGTAAAGCCCACCTATGCCAACCTGAGCGCTGCTATCAGCGCTGCCCTCAGGAAAGCAAAAAACAAAAGCACAGCAAAATCCAAAGCAGGTAAATCAAAATCAAAACAAAGGGCCTGATCCGTGGTAACTGAAATAATTGTCCCATGTTGCTGAAGCAGCATGGGACTTTTTTTGCAGCTGCCAATAAAAAACCCCTCCGCTTAACGCAGAAGGGGAATTTTAAAGATCACGGTAGTGATTACCAGCGGCTGTTAGAATAAGAAGGACGCTGTGTTTTTGCAGGTCTTTCTTCTTTTGGCTTGGCCACACTTACTTTGATGGCACGGCCGTCAACCGTAGCACCATCCAGTTCAGCAATGGCTTTCTGGGCAGCGGCATCATCACTCATTTCCACAAAACCGAAGCCTTTGCTGCGGTTTGTGTATTTGTCCATAATAACTTTTGCGGAAGTAACTTCTCCGTACTCGGCGAAATAACTTCTCAGGTCTTCGTCCACAACGGCGAAGCTCAGGTTTGAAACATAAATGTTCATGTAAAAAAATTAACTTTAAAAAATACTTGAGAAAAACGCAACGTAAAGAAGACTAACTATTAGCAGAAAGAATCGTTCACTTACAAAATGCTGTAGAACTCAAATTAACAGGGCAAAGATAAGGGTTATCGCCCACTCCGGGGTTTTTATTTTCAAGAGAGTAAAGTTTAAACAATGCCGCACAGTGATCATGATGTAATTGTTATTGGCGCCGGTTCCATGGGTTCGTCCGCCTGTTTTCATCTTGCATCGCAGGGATACAGGGTGCTGGGGCTTGAGCAGTTTGACAAACTGCCGCATGACAAAGGCGCTCATGCAGGTCAAAGCCGGATCATCCGCAAGGCTTATTTCGAACACCCGGATTATGTGCCCTTGCTCAGCAGGGCTTATGAGAACTGGGCTCAGCTGGAAAAACTGACCGGTGAACAGGTATATTTTAAAACAGGTATGTTGTACTGCGGCCCGGGCCAGCACAAAGTAATGCAGGGAGTAAAGAAAGCAGCGGAGCAGTATACCATTGAACTGAACAGGATCAATGACCCCTCCGCATTCCCTGCATTTTCTCTTCAGCAGGATGATGAAATGCTGCTGGAGCCGGATGCAGGGTTCCTGTTGCCCGAAAAAAGTATTGCACTGTATATCCGTGAAGCGCTGAAACTTGGCGCTGAAATCACGACTGGTGAAAAAGTGCTGCAATGGAAAAAAGAGAATGGAATTATCAAAGTACTCACCACTACAAATTCTTATTATGCCAAAAAATTAATTATCACGGCCGGCGCATGGGCCGAAACGGTCATCAGGGAACTGTCGGTGCCGCTGAAAGTAACAAGACAGGTGATCTTTTGGGTGGAGCCGGATAACCCGGCTGATTTTCTGCCGGATATATTTCCCTGCTGGCTGATGGCGGGTTCAACTATCAAAGGGGCCTGGTATGGATTCCCTTATTTATCCGGGGAAAGGTTTCCCGGGCCTGCGGGGTTAAAATTTGCACTGCATTACCCGGGAGACGAAACAGACCCCGATCATGTGAACAGGGAAGTGAGTGAGGAAGAGGTCCGAACAATTATTACAGCGGCCAAAAAATATTTTATTCCTGCCGGCAGCAGGGTGACAGCTGTCAGGACCTGTCTTTATACGAATACCTGGGATGAGAATTTTATCATTGATCATTTACCCGGTTACGACGGGGATGTGACGATCGCCTGTGGCTTCAGCGGGCATGGATTTAAATTTGTTTCCGTGGTTGGGGAAATACTGGCTGATCTTTCCATGAAAGGAAAAACCCAACTGCCGGTGGGGTTCCTTGGCTTACAAAGATTTCAGTAAATTCTTTCATTTATCCGCCTGGTGATTCAGTATTGAATACATCATTGTTCTCTTCTTTCTTACGGATGCCGAAATTGTAACGGAGGTTCATTGCT
>JANNUI010000039.1:0-3444 GCA_031395125.1 Chitinophagaceae bacterium
TTAGCCCGCAGGGTAACAGATACTGGTTATTCAAAAATCGTAAAAGAACAACACGTTCGTTTTTCTCTTCGGAAAGATAATGTAACCTTTACTGGTATCGGCTTTAATATAGCTGATAAATTTCCTTTTCTGCAAATGAAAAATCCGGTTGACATTGTTTTTAAGATTGATGAGAACGAATGGAATGGTACTACTTCGCTTCAATTGCGGATGGTTGATTTTCGCCTCTCGGATTGATACAAAACCTGCATTGTTTTCTGTCCTACATTTGCTGCCTGAACAACCCGGATGAAAAAAAATTTACTCCTCTTATTCTTCCTTTCTGTCCTCTGTTCCCGGCTATCTGCCCAGGGCAGCGCATTCAACCTGGATATAATAAGCTGGAACCTGGAATTTTTTGGTTCGCCATCCGCCGGTCCCGGCGACGATGACCTGCAGGAAGCCAATGCGAAAAAGATCATGCGCTGGCTGGATGCCGACCTCTATGGCATGGTGGAGATTGTGGATACGATGCGGTTCAGAAGGCTGGTGGATTCGCTGGGTAATACCGAATATGGTTTTGTAATAGCACCCTATTGCAGCGGCAATACTACCGGCACCGGCAATGGATGGCTCAACGGGCAGAAACTGGCATTCATCTATCGGAAATCAGTTTTTTCCAATATTACCACCCGCGGCATTATGCGGAACAGTGCCAATGGTTATACGAATTGGGCGGCAGGCAGGTTTCCGTATATGTTCTCTGCGACAGCAACCATCAACAGTGTCAGTAAGAACGTAAATTTCATTCTCATTCACGGTAAGGCAGGCAGCACCCAGGACGATTACCTCAAAAGAGCCGGCGCCTGCATTGAACTGAAAGATACCCTGGATGCTTTTTTCAGTACGACCAATAACTATATCATCGGTGATTTTAATGATGCCCTTCACCTGAGCATTTACACTGGTGCCAGCCTGAGTTCTTACCATGCCATCGTATCTGACAGTACCGATGCGGATCATTTCAAATCTATCACCCTGCCATTGGGTGTGGCCGGGCAGAGCAGCATGATCAATTTCCCGAATGTGATTGACAACCATGTTATTTCAAATGAAGTGACCCCACTTTATTTTCCCGGTTCGGCACAGATAAAAACTGATGTGATATCCATTGTGCCGGATTTTGTTTCTAACCACAACACATCCGATCATTATCCTGTTTTTTCCAAATACAACCTTGCCGGCCTGGTTACCGGCATACAAAACGTAAGCCCGGGGGAACTTGGCATAAAAGTTTCTCCCAATCCTTTTACAGAAAAGGTCCGCATCACTGCCACCAAAACCTTGTCAGATGTGCATTTGCAATTATTCAACCTGCAGGGGCAGTTGATCAGTCAGCAGTCATACAATACCATTAGCAGTGGAACTGTTATTGAGCCATCGCTGCCGGAATTGCCAAAAGGGATTTATTTCTTACAGGTCAAGGCAAAGCAGGTAAAAACAGTTGTAAAACTTACTCATTTGTAAACAACGCATCATAAAAAGGAAACGCCCCTGGAATTCCGGGGGCGTTTGTATCTGTGCCAATCTGATTTCTTAGTTCCATGTCAACTGCAGATCATCCACGGCGCTGGAAGGCCTGTTGCCGGCTCCGGTAGTTGGAGTGAGCACCACCACCCTGATCCATACAGGCTGGGCCGAATTATTCAGCACAGCGCCAAAACTTGCAGTCACGGTTGTATTGGTGAATACAGGTCCTGTAGTAAGTGAGGCCGGTGCCGTTGTAACAGTGGTAAAGCTGGCCGGCGAAGCGCCAAGCCCATAATCCACCACCCAGGTGGCCGTTCTGCCTACTGAATTGTCCAGCGACTGATGTTTGAACGAAATGGCAAAGTTTGTTTTCCCGATCGTATTATCAATCCGGAAAGCAAAAGCTACCCCCTGGTCAGTGGCAGTTACCTGCCTTACTCCCAAAGCCCGGTTTGTTGATCCGTTCTGTGCCGTGGCATCACTGGTGGCTATAAGACCGGTTGCCGATGCATAATTTTTAAAGCCTCCACCGGTGGCATTCCATAATCCCATTGCTGAATTATATACACCATCCACACCAATCGAAGTGCTGGTGGATCCGGTTTTTACATATACTCCGGTAGGCAGGGCCGTTCCGATATTATCAAAATTTTGATTGAAGGGTGAAGTGGTCAGTGGTAAACCAGTGCTTCCGCCGCCAGCGGCCACCACATCATTCACCGTACCGCCGGGGTTACGCATATGTAATTCATATGAAGCCCCGAACTGGGAAACATATCCCGTAACTGAAGTAGCAAGGGCCGGGTAGGTTTGACCCGCAAAAGTTGCCGCAGATGATGTACGCAATGTATAAGCAGCGCCGTCATTCAAAATCACATTACCGCTGTAAGTGCCGCCGGTACCTCCGCTCAGTGCAACAGGCCCGGTTTTTACCAAGGTGGCTTCCCATACTTCGGAATTGGTTGTCAATTGAGCCAGTGTCACATTTCTTGGCGTAATGATTTTGCCGGTTGAGATCCTTGTTGCATAAGCAAGGGGAACCTGGTTCACCTGTAACAGGCTGTTGAACTCGGATAATTCCTGCAGCGACACATTCACATCCAATGAATCGCCGAGGTTGAATGTGTGCGGAGCATCGAAACGAACTACGATACCCGCCAAACCGTCGCCCTGCTGCAGGTACAGGTTCTGGTTGTTCTCATTATTGGTGCTGCGGTCGCTGATAATAACGCCTGTGATCCTTCTTCCGTCTGGTGCGGCAGTGAGGGTACCGGTATAAAGAGCCCTGAGTTCAGCTGTATTGATCACCGTAGTAGGTCCTTGTCCGCAGCGGAAATTATTGAACTGAACATCTGATATATCACGGATGATCAATTGTTTGGTGGAACCAAACAGCGTGTAAATAGCCGTGAGGGTGCCGTTTCCGTCCGGGGCGCTGATACCGGCAAAGTTGGCATATCCGCTGGAACGGATGATGATAGTAGTGCCGCCCCCGCATCCTTTCACTGTCAGGTTCACTGAATTCCGGTAAGCAGAAGTGTCGGCATATGTTTTATTTGTGTCGGCAGCAATAAATTCATAGTTATTGAGCTGTACCAGCGTTCCCAGGTTATCATCCCCCATATTGGTGGTAAGCTGGGCCACGGTCACAAGTTTGGGAACAACAGGGTTGTTCAGCGAACCGCCCAATACATATTGCTCGATGAGATTGGATGCAATGGCCTGGATGGAAGGATTGCCGGCCACTACGGCCCTGATGCCCAACTGCGGCAGCCTGTTATAATCAGACAAGCAAAGGCCTTTACATTTTATGAACACTTTTCTTCCCACGGGGTAAGAATTGTACAGGCCGTTGGCATCCAGCAGCACATTGATACCTGCTGTACCGTCCTGTATGTACAGTTCCTTGTACAGGTTACCACTTTTATCATTGGC
>JANNUI010000047.1:0-2135 GCA_031395125.1 Chitinophagaceae bacterium
TGAAAGAATCGAAAGGCTGTATCGCTCCGGTTTCTTTATGTACCGGAGAAGGTAAGGGTAACAATGCAAGGCTTTCATTAAAGAAACTTCTTGCAATTACTTACCTGGAATTAGAAAGAGGAAACAAAGTTTTTATCACAATTAAACCTGTACGCTAATGAAAAATATTGTTCAACGGGTCCAGGCACCTACGCCTAAGTTCTTTAAGAAGCTGAGAAATATAGGTCTTGCCATTGCTGCTGTTGCTACAACAATTGTTGCAGCGCCGGTGGCACTGCCGGCAGTGTTAATAAAAATCGCTGGATACTTAGCGGTGGCCAGTGGTGTTGCCAGTGCAGTGAGCCAGACGGCTGTGGAGGGTGAATGATGAATCAGTATTTTGATAATACTACGAAGGCCGGCACGGCCGGTGGAACACTGCTCACAATTCTTGCTAACATCAGTTGCCAGGATATTATTAAAACCGGAATACTGGCAGCGGTTGGCGCAGTAGTGAGTTTTGGTGTAACAGTACTTTGCAAGCTTCTTATAAAACGTTTGAAAAAATAATTGCATTGTTTGTGGTGACCGATGCAATTCAACCTCCCGATTATTCGGGAGGTTTTTTTCATTTGAAGAATGCCCCTAAAAAGGAGGCGAACAGGACGATGAAAAAGAAAACCCTAACGATGATGCAAACACAAAAACACCAGGAGAAACGAACCAGCAGGAAACCCAAATGCTGCCAACTAACCAACGCTGAACAAGAACTGACATAAACAAACAATTAAAGATGAAAAAATAAAATAACTGCTCTCTCACAGCATCCGGGTAAGTGGGTGGCACATAAATGATGGCCTTGTGTGATGGGTCTTGTGTTTATGGTGCGCAGCGTTGGCTTTGTGCCGGTGCTATCTTGCAGTTTATTTTATTTTTTTAATTGGTTTGTTGTTCGTCGTTTCAGTGGTGGGTGTGGTTGTTGCCTTGCTGCTGAGTGACTTTGAAGTATTAAAGCCCACTTTACTTCGGGGCTTTCTTTATTTCTAAAAAATATTTCTGAAGCAAACAACGCTGGAGCTTATCAGTAGCTACTATCTGCTCTGCAAGGGTAGCTTTCAATTTGCGAAGCTTATCGAGAGAGGAAAGAATTTCCTGATAGCGGGACCAATCCGGATGAATAAGAGGCGCAACTTCTCTGATAACATCACGAACATCATTTAAATTAATGAATGGAATAGCAGACCCACGATGGCGGGTTTTGAATTTCCCTGCCTGAAACAATCCATAGACAAGCCAGAAGTAAAAATCAAAATACTGCTGGTTAGGACAAACTGTCATAAATGAATTTGTCCAAGGCTTGAACCCGGGCTTGCCAGCATTGCAACCTTTGCAAAGGATAAAGAAACTATACGGCGGAATAACTGCGCCATCATGATAGCAACGAACCATTGGAAACATCATAACTGTTGATTTAAAGTTTTATCGGCCTCGCTTTGCTCCGCTATACAAAACCCCAAAAGAGAAAAAGAAAAAACCGAAAAAAAGAAAAAGAGAAAGCAGAGAATTAGCATGGGATTGCAGGTGGCAGTATAAATGATGGCGTTGTGTGATGGGTTTTGTGTTTATGCTGCGCAGCGTTGGCTATGTGCCCATGCTATCTTTGCTGCACTCTTTTTGTTTCATCTTGATAGTTTCCTACGAAGCCGTACCAAACGATTCATTCATCATGTCAGCTTCATTATAAAACCAAATTGTCTTTTGTATTCGATGAATTCAATTCGTCGCTTCCCCGACGGAGATTGATTATTTTGAAAACGATTGCTTCTTCCGGGATAAAATGAACGCAGTGGTATGCTATCTTTCTTTTTTAGCATACCACTGCGCTACAATTAAAAGGGTTGGGTGGGACTTGAACTGGCGAAGGGTAGCGTTGGATGTGCCTGCTTAACATAATGTGCCTATAGGAAAAAACGGGGGGCATTTATGCTGGGTCCCGTTCTTTCTCCTATAGGATCACATTATGTTTAAGCAGGATAGCCGTTGCTTTATTTTACCGGCACAAGGGGCATTGTGCGGCTTTGGGTTGCCCCGTCTTTTTGTTTTGTGTTGTTGGCTGCAGTGGCTTGGCCGCCCGCAGGTACGAGGACGGACAAGCG
>JANNUI010000073.1:0-2065 GCA_031395125.1 Chitinophagaceae bacterium
CCCTCTTTTCAGCAGGGCGGGCTGATCGTTACGCTGCTTGTTCCCAATATTTACACACAGCACGATGTGTTTGACCTGCTGAACCAGTTAAGGAGCCGCTCGGCTGCCCTGCTCGGGTCACTGGATATTTTACCCGGCTCCCTCAGCATAGAATATGAGACCATTTCTGAAAGTGATGCTGCCTTCATGGGTTACCAGCAGACACACCCGGATGAAATAAGCCTTTCCAACGGCGAAATAGCGCTGGTGATCGATTGCGGAAAAGGGACCACGGATATTTCCATGCTGCTTGCAGATGACAATGAGAACTATTCCAGTTTTTTCAGAACAGGTTTTGCAGGCGCAGGTAATGTTCTATTGTACGGGTTAGCAGAAGATTTCCTGACCCTGGTGCTGCGGGCCATCCCGGGAAACAATGATATTTCTGTGAAAGAATTCATTAGTCAGCACATCCTGAACCAGCACCTGACAGCTGATGTGCTGAATTTTATTCAGCTCATGGAGGAGCAGAAAAAACGGTTCAGAAGTTTGCAACCGGTAAGTATTACGGCCTTTGCGCAGCTGTCAGAGAACTCGCTCAGTACAGAACGTACGATCGGGAATTTATACAAGGACCGCTCAACCTTGCTGCCATATGCCGAGTCCATTCTCCGGAACAGGGGTATCCGGTGGGATGATGCCGTTACCGGCTTGGTCTCCAAGGCCACTGACTGTATCGTTCACAGTATAATCGCAAGCATCCGGGCCGTGATCACCAGGGACATTAAGCGAAGGATAAAAGTGGTGATGCTGAGCGGCCGGGCATTTTACTTCGAGGGACTGAAAACAAAACTGGAAAAAGAGCTTGGCCTTTTATTACATGAGGATGTAAGGGTGAAGACCATCCCGGAGGGCCGTATCCTTAATAACAAGAACATTGCACTGTACGGCGCTTTCAGCGGCGCTTATAAAATAACTGATTTTACCGGTATGCCCATTGACAGGAAAGAAGGGCTCTCCAAAAACAATGATGTGCTGAATAATAATATGTACCTGTACCGGGGCATCAAGATCGAACCCTGCAATGATATATTGTATAATGCAGCCGTGGTGCGCCGGAATAACCAGGAGCTGAAAGCTTTTAAGAACAAGACCATTGACATTTGTTTTACCAGGGATAATATTTACCTGCGCCTGATGGAGAACCAGCGGGTGAAAGATGTAAGATCGTTATACAGTGTACTGACAGCAGTGGGAGAAAATTTTTCACCTGCCCGGGATATGAAAGCTGTTTCTATGTTTCCAAATCATAACGGTGAGCTTGCTTCTTTGGAATCAACTTACCAGGATATAAAAAATGCTGAAGCGGTAACCCTGAAAATTCCCGCCAGGAAAAGAAAAAGGGTAAGCATTCTTCAGTTCTTCCTTCCGGTAACCACCGGTATAGTATGATCAAATTTTTTTATGAATAAAAAAATCATTTTGTCGCTTTGCCTTTGCTGGATGGGGGGAGCAACCAGTGCCCAGCAGCCTGTCTCCGTTAAAACTCCGGCAGACAAGCCAGCTGGAAAACCTGTGCGGATCGCTGACAGCCTCACCGCAAAAGAAAGATCGGAAAGGAACCCTGTGTTACTGCGTTCAGAACTGGACTCGCTGATCGCTGTTTATGCTCCTGTTAAAACAGAGAACAAGCAGGTGGCAATACCCACGGGGAAAGCTGATCATTCAGCGATTTATATCCTTGCCGGGTTAGCGGCTATATTCCTGGTAAGCGGCTGGGTATTGCTATTGGTTTACAGGCAGCGGAAACAATTACTACTACTGGCAGAAAAAGAAAATAATAGGCACCCTGGCTTGCCGGCGGACAATAAAAACAAAAATGGTAAAAAGACAGTTTCGGCCCGGTCGCTGGAAGAAAAGATCGGGGAGCTGAACGACGAATTACATAAGCTTGCTAAAGAAAAAGAAGGCCTGAGCCGTGTGATCAGCGAGTACAATGGCATCCAGCATGAATACGACTCACTGAAACAGGGCATGCACAGGGCGTATAAAGTGAAGAACTACCCGGGTTATGATAAGACCAAAG
>JANNUI010000080.1:0-1591 GCA_031395125.1 Chitinophagaceae bacterium
TTGCTGCGCGCCCAGGGCTACGACGTTTCTCTATTGCGCAAAGTGCCGCAACGCTGGACATGAAGAACCTCCTGGACACTTTCCTGTGCTGGTTCGACAGCGCGGCGGCCACGCCGGCCGCGGCCCGCGACGGCATCGACAGTCGGCGCATCGACTGGCTGCGCGTGCTGCCGTTCATCCTCATCCATGCGGGCTGCCTGGGCGTGCTCTGGGTCGGCGCGAGCGCGACCGCGGTGGCGCTGGCCGCCGCGCTGTTTGCGGTGCGGATGTTCGCGATCACCGCGTTCTACCATCGCTACTTCTCGCACCGCGCCTTCCGCACCTCGCGCGCGATGCAGTTCCTGTTCGCGCTGCTGGGAGCCTCGGCCGTGCAGCGCGGGCCACTGTGGTGGGCCTCGCACCACCGCCACCACCACGCGCACGCGGATCGCCCCGCCGATGCGCACTCGGCGAGTCAGCACGGCTTTGCGTGGAGTCACGCGGGCTGGTTCCTTTCGCGCGCTAAGTTTGCGACGCGGCACGAGTTGGTGCGCGATCTCGCCCGCTACCCCGAGCTGCGCCTGCTCGACCGCTTCGACGTGCTCGCCCCGGCACTGCTCGCGGGCGGGCTGTATGCCGCGGGTGGGCTGGAGTTCCTGGTCTGGGGCTTCTGCGTTTCCACCGTCGCGCTGTGGCACGCAACCTTCACCATCAATTCCCTTGCGCACCGCTTCGGCTGGCGGCGCTACGCCACGCGCGACGATTCGCGCAACAACCTGTGGCTCGCGCTGCTCACCTTCGGCGAGGGCTGGCACAACAACCACCACCACTTCCCCGGCGCGGCGCGCCAGGGCTTCTACTGGTGGGAGATCGACCTTGCCTGGTACGGCCTGAAGATGCTCGCCGCGACCGGCCTCGTCTGGGACCTGCGGCCGGTGCCCGCCGCGGTGCGCGCCGCACGCCGGGAGCCGGCGCGATGAAGATCGCCATCATCGGCAGCGGCATCGCCGGCAACGTCGCCGCGCACCACCTGCATCGCGAGCACGACATCACGGTGTTCGAGGCGGGCGAGCACGCGGGCGGCCACACACATACCCACGACATCGAGCTCGGCGGCCGCCGCTACGCGGTCGATACCGGCTTCATCGTCTTCAACGACCGCACCTACCCGAATTTCATCCGGCTGCTGGAGGAACTGGGCGTGGCATGGCAGGAGAGCAGCATGAGCTTTTCGGTGCGCGACGAAGCGAGCGGCCTGGAGTACAACGGCACCTCGCTCGACACGCTGTTCGCGCAGCGCCGCAACCTGCTGCGGCCTTCGTTTCTCGGCATGGTGCGCGACATCCTGCGCTACAATCGCGAGGCGCCAGCGCTGCTGGATGCGCCGGACGACAGGTTGACCCTGGAGCGCTTCCTCGCGGCGGAAAACTATGGGCGACGCTTCGTCGACCACTACCTGGTGCCGATGGGTGCGGCGATCTGGTCTACCGACCCGCAACGCATGCTCGGCTTCCCGGCGCGCTATTTCGTGCGCTTCCTGCACAACCACGGCATGCTAAGCGTCAACGACCGCCCGGTGTGGCGCACGGTGCAGGGCGGCTCGCGCGAGTAC
>JANNUI010000472.1:0-10246 GCA_031395125.1 Chitinophagaceae bacterium
CCCTAATTAACCAATCAACCAATTAACTAATTTACTTACCCTTCTTCGCTGCTTTCTTCTTTGCCGCAGGGGATTTTGCCGGGCGGCTTTTCCCAAATGAACCTTTGAAGCGTTTTCCTTTGGCTGTTTTTTTATCTCCTCTTCCCATGATTAATTTTTTATAGTTTAATTGAATACATATGAATGAATAAAAAAGCTCCGGCAATGATTGAAGCGGAGCTTTTCAATTTTTTATAAGCAAGATCACAGTTTAGCTGCCAACTCTTTTCCGGCTTTGAAGCGGGCTACTTTTCTTGCTTTGATGGTTATTTCAGCGCCGGTCTGGGGGTTACGGCCTTTTCTTGATTTTCTTTTAGAAATGGTAAAAGTGCCAAAACCAACCAGTGTGACTTTGCCTCCTCCTTTTAATGTTTTGGTTACAGCTTCTATGAAAGAATCCAGTGCGGCATTGGCTTGTGTTTTGGTGATGCCGGTATCATCAGAAATTTTGGCAATCAGATCAGCTTTGTTCATGGTTGATTTTTTATTGGTTTGTCAGAGCCAACAAATTTAGAAGGTTTTTGATACCGGCAAAAAAAAGTTGACATCTTTTTAAATAAATTAATCCGGCCGAACCCGCGTGGGGCAAGGATTTGCGGGGTTTTGCCATGCTTGCCGAAAGGTATGGTTTCTTTTGCACACTCAATGCACAATCTGCATGACGGAGCGGAACGCTATAAATTTATCTCCCCATTTTTCCGTACTCTCCTTCCGCATGTCATCAGCATATTCCCTGATGTACCGGTTATACAGTGCCTTGCTATTGGCATGGTATTGCACAGCATAGGTCATCCCGTCCGATTCATCCACTTCCAGCAACTGAAGGATGGTGGCATCGGTGAAGCAGCCCGTTTTTATCATTTCGGGGATATGTTCCGCTTTCAGCCAGGCAAGCCATGGGTCTGCAATGGAGTGGTCCACTTTTATAGTGACATTATACATGATCATCCGGGTCAGATTTTAATATCAAGATATATCGGGCAGTGATCGCTGTGTTTGATATCGGGAAAAATCTCAGCGTCTTTCAGGTTTTTCTTCAGCGGCTCTGTAGCGCTGATATAATCAATTCTCCATCCTTTGTTCTGCAGCCGCACCGTAGGGAAACGCTGGCTCCACCAGCTGTAGCGGTGAGGTTCGGGGTGAAATTCCCTGAAAGTATCTGTCCATCCGCTGTCTAAAAATCTGGTCATCCATTCCCTTTCTTCCGGCAAGTAACCAGATGAATTTTTATTGCCTTTCGGGTCGTGAATATCAATCTCTGTATGGGCAATATTATAGTCACCGCACAGGATGAGTTTGGGGTATTTCTTTTTCAGTTTATTGATCCAGGCATAAAATTCATCCAGCCATTTGTATTTAAAATCCTGGCGTTCTTCCCCGCTGGTGCCGGAAGGGAAATAGGCATTGATCAGCCTTACATCTTTAAAATCCAGCTGCAGCACCCGGCCTTCATCATCACTGGGGCCATGTCCGTTCCCGTATTCCACTTTATCCGGCTTTATTTTTGTAAAAACAGCCACACCGCTGTACCCTTTTTTCTGTGCACTGAACCAGTAGTGCAGGTAACCCAGTGCTTCTATTGGTTTTACATCCACATCGCCCTGCACAGCTTTGGTTTCCTGTACACATACCACATCAGCAGGGTTTGTTTTTAACCATTCAATAAACCCTTTTTTTATAGCAGCCCGTATTCCATTGACATTATAAGAAATGATCCTCATGGGAAATTGATTTTGAAGAAAAGTAAAAAGTTGAACTGCTTTTTAATTGCTCCCCTTCAGGCCCGCCCGGACGATTCGGTCGGACGGGGGTTGGGGGTTTCGCATCTTATTAATGATTAAATTGTCCGGCAATTTACGTTATACTGTGAAGCCGCAGGAGCTAAAATTTCAGCAGCGTTAAAAACAGGGCCTGTTAACGGGGCAACAAGCAAATACTTATTCCAGATGACAGCATCTACCAAAACGAAAGGAGCCAAACCCGCCGGCGAGATTGTGCCGCCGAAGGAGCATGTTTACCTCGAAGGTCCCAAGAGCCGGGGTTATGAACTGCATTTTGCCTGGCGGGTGTTCTGGCAGTTCATGAAAGGATTCCGGAACCTCCACTTTATGGGTCCCGCTATCACCGTTTTCGGATCCGCAAGGTTCATGGAGGATAGTCCTTACTATACTAGTGCAAGAGAGATCGGTAAAAGGATCGCAGAATCCGGGATGACTACTATTACAGGCGGTGGTCCCGGTATCATGGAAGCGGCTAACCGCGGGGCTTATGAGAATGGAGGTAAATCAGTGGGCTGCAATATCCGGCTCCCCTTTGAACAGCAGGAAAATCCTTATGTACACAAATCCATAACCTTTGAACATTTCTTTGTGAGAAAAGTGCTGTTGGTAAAGTATTCCTATGCTTTTATCATCATGCCCGGCGGTTTTGGCACCATGGACGAATTGTTTGAAACACTGACGCTGGTACAAACCAGGACGATCACCAAATTCCCAATTGTACTTTTTGGAAAAGAATATTACCGCAATTTGCTGGAAAGTATTGAAGATTGGGCCAGGGAGGGCACCATCTCCAAGGAAGATATGGACCTGGTGCTGGTGACCGATAGTGTGGATGATGCCATGCGGCATATCGGCAATTACATCAGTACCAATTATAAAATAAAGCCGCGCCGGCGTTATTGGTGGCTGTTTGAGAAGCGTTGAACCGAAATGTGTACTTTATACACAAAGTTGTTATATTCGCTTAAAATTGCCCAGCCATGTGGTTCAAAAAAACATTGTTCATTTTTTTGTGTGCTGTCCTTGTTCACGCAGCGAGGGCTGACCAGTCCCTAACCATTTATTCTCCCGACGGGAATATGCAATTGATCCTGCTTCACCAATCAGGCGGAGCGTTGAATTACCGGGTCATCTACAAAGGCAGAAGATCAATAGAGCCTTCCGGGCTGGGAATGAAGCTGAAAAGCCCGGAAGCATTATTAGTAAAGTTTGACCTGCTCGGCATTGATTCATCTGTTGTGGATGAGAACTGGCAACCTGTATGGGGGGAAGTGCGTTCGATCCGTAATCATTACAAGCAAATCGTTTTAAAACTGGCTGACCGCTCAGGTTCGGGCATCCAACTGCTGGTCGTTTTCCGGGTCTTCAACGACGGAGTTGGTTTTCGCTATGTTTTCCCGCAGCAATCCAAACTCAATCATTTCATTATTGCAGATGAGCTAACGCAGTTTGCAATGACCGCGGACCACAATGTTTTTTGGATACCCGGCGATTATGATACCAATGAGTTTAAGTACAATAGTTCAAAACTCAGCGGGGTGGATGCAGCCAGCAGCGCCATGAGCCAGGAGATCCATGCCAAGACCTTTTTTGATAAAAACGCTGTACAAACACCGCTGATGATGAAATCGGCTGATGGGTTATACATCAATATCCACGAAGCGGCGCTGGTGAACTACCCCGCGATGAACCTGGTGATAGACAAAAGCATTTTTACCTTACAGGCCCACCTGGTACCCGATGCCATGGGAAACAAAGCGTATTTGCAGACAGCATCCGTTACACCCTGGAGAACGATCATCATCAGCGACAAGGCCACAGAGATCTTAGCATCCAAAACAATTCTGAACCTGAATGAACCCTCCAAAGTTGCTGATGCTGCCTCCTGGGTTAAGCCGCAGAAAATGATCGGGGTATGGTGGGAAATGCATATCGGCAAATCCACCTGGGATTACGGTGCTACCCAATCAGGCTCTTCCATTGTTCCGCATGGAAAGCATGGTGCTACTACAGCAAACGTAAAAAGATATATCGACTTCGCAGCCAGGCATGGTATTGAAGGAGTATTAGTGGAAGGCTGGAATACCGGCTGGGAAGACTGGTTTGGGCAGTGGAAAGAAGATGTGTTCGATTTTGTGACACCTTATCCTGATTTTAATGTTACGGAATTACAGCGCTATGCCGCTTCAAAAGGGGTGAAGCTGGTGATGCACCATGAAACTTCGGCCTCTGTTACCAACTATGAAAGATGGATGGATACCGCCTACCGTTTTATGAAACGCTTCGGGTACGATGCGGTGAAGACGGGTTATGTGGGCCGCATCATTCCCAGGGGGGAGCACCATGACGGGCAGTGGATGGTAAAACATTATGAAAGGGTGATGCAGAAAACCGCCAGCTATAAAATAATGCTGGATGAGCATGAACCTGTAAGACCAACCGGATTGCATCGTACTTACCCCAACTTCCTCGCCTGCGAAGCGGCAAGGGGCAATGAATTCAATGCCTGGAGTGAAGGCAACCCGCCGGAGCATGAGACCATCCTGGCCTTCACCCGGCTGATGGGCGGACCCATGGATTATACACCGGGTATCTTTAAAATAAAACTGAACCAGTTTGACCCGAATAAAAAAGAACAGGTACACACTACCCTCTGCAAGCAACTGGCCCTGTATGTAACCATGTTCAGCCCGTTGCAGATGGCGGCTGACCTGCCGGAAAACTATGAAGCAAAACTGGATGCTTTCCAGTTCATCAAGGATGTGGCGGTGGACTGGGATGATACCAGGGTGCTGGATGCAGAACCCGGGGATTATGTGATCACTGCCCGGAAAGCCAAGGGAAAAGAAAGCTGGTTCCTTGGGGCAATGACGGATGAGAATGCAAGAAGTTTTACTATCACACCTGATTTTCTCGATAGAGACAGGTGGTATTACGCCACAGTTTATAGTGATGCAGATAATGCACACTGGAGAGATAATCCCGAAGCGTATGTTATAAAAAAGATACCCGCTTATTATAACAGGAGCATAGATTTGAAACTGGCTCCGGGCGGAGGATGCGCAATTGGCTTTGTGCCATTTACTGCAGAGGAAACAGAAAAATTCAGAAAGGAAGCAATAAAACTGCTGAAAGAAAAAAAGAAAAATAAAAAGTAATGACCGGAACAGAAATACTGGGCTATACAGCCGGGGCAATAACATCATTGACCTTTTTGCCACAGGTCATCAAGACCTGGAAAGAAAAATCTGCGAAAGATGTTTCACTGTTGATGTTTATCATTGCTGCTATTAATGAAGTGATGTGGATAGTGTATGGAGCATTACTGAATAACTGGGTTATCATTCTTACTAATGCAATCGTTCTGGCCATGTCGCTGACGATGATCTACCTCAAGCTGAGATACAACAGGCGATGACAGGAATCAATACCATCATTTTTGATTTAGGCGGCGTACTGATTGACTGGAACCCCCGCTATGTTTTCACGGATGATTATTTTGACAGTTCAGCGACCCGTGACTATTTCCTGGAAAATATCTGTACCATGGAGTGGAATGAGCAGCAGGATGCCGGTTACCCGGTTGCAAAAGCCGTGGAAAAAAAGGTGACAGAGTTCCCAGAGTGGGAAAAACAGATCAGGGATTATTACGGCAGATGGACGGAGATGCTGAAAGGCCCGATACCGGAAAGTGTGGAGATATTCCGGCAACTGAAAACGAACCCGGCCTTAAAATTTTATGCGCTCACTAACTGGAGCGCCGAACTTTTTCCTTTTGCATTGGAACGATATGATTTCCTCCACTGGTTCGACGGAAGGGTGGTGAGCGGCGAAGAAAAAACAAGAAAACCTTTTCCGGATATTTACCAGCGGCTGTTAAACAGGTACCATGTGAAACCGGAAGAAGCCCTGTTTATTGATGACAGTTTAAGGAATGTAAAGGCGGCTGAAATGCTCGCTATAAGGTCTGTTCATTTTCAAAAACCTGAAATATTGCTTAGAAGACTCAGGGAATTAAACCTGGCCTGATCACTCTAATACCGGCCGCAACCACTTCTCTGCTTCCCCAATGCTCATCCCTTTTCTTTTTGCATAGTCTTCCAGCTGGTCTTTAGTGATCTTACCCAGGCCAAAATAATGGCTTTGGGGATGGGCGATATACCAGCCGCAAACGGATGCCGGCGGGTTCATGGCAAGGCTTTCGGTAAGTTCAATGCCAATTTTTTTTGTAACATTAAGCAGGTCGAATAACTTCAGCTTCTCTGTATGATCGGGGCAGGCGGGGTAACCCGGCGCAGGGCGGATGCCTTTGTATTCTTCTTTAATCAGTTGTTCTTTGGTAAGATTTTCTTCTTTTGCATATCCCCAGTATTCTTTTCTTACTTTCTCATGCAGGCATTCGGCAAAAGCCTCTACAAAACGGTCGGCCAGCACCTGCACCAGTATCTTATTATAATCATCCTGTTCTGAGGCAAACTTGTCGATGTGTTTTTTTGCACCGTGAATGGTTACGGCAAATGCGCCCATGTAATCGGCCCCCTGTCCCCCGCCGGGGGAACTTAGTTTTGATGATTCTTTATGGCTTTGGCGGGAAGGGGCTTCAGCAGAGTCATCGAGAATCCAGTTTGTTTGTGGGGAAGGGCCTGGCTTTATGAAATCAGAAAGCGAATAGCTGGGTTGACCTACGGCTTTCTTCAATTGTTGCCGGAGCGATTCGAGTTTCACATCTCCCTTTTCAGTTTGCAATGTCACGGTGTCCGCATTATTGCTGCTGGCGGGCCAGAAACCGATAACCCCATCTGCAGTGAACCATTTTTCGCTGATGATCAGTTGCACCATTTGTTGAGCTTCATTGTACAGCTTTGTAGCCTCAGCACCGAATATCTTATCCGTCAATACTTCCGGGAAGCGGCCGGGCATTTCCCATGCAATAAAGAAAGGCCCCCAGTCAATGTGTTTGGCAATGGCAGCCAGGTCAAACGCTTTCAGGACTTTCACTCCGTCCACTGCCGGCTTCACCGGTTTGTAGTTTTTCCAGTCAAAATATTCTTTGGTGATAACGGCTTCCTGGTAAGGGATAAGGTTTTTCTTATCCTTGTTCAGGAACTGCGTCCGCAGCCCTTCATACTCATCTTTTGTTTTTTTCAATAGCGCATCTTTCTCCTTGCCCAGCAAAGTGCTAACCGCTGTCACACTCCGGGAGGCATCCAGGATGTGCAGCACGCCATTATCATATTGCGGGGCGATCTTTACGGCGGTATGCATCCGGGAGGTGGTGGCACCGCCGATCAGCAGTGGCTGTTTCATGTTGCGCCGTTTCATTTCATGGGCGACATGCACCATTTCATCTAAGGATGGAGTAATCAAACCGCTCAGGCCAATGATGTCTGCTTTTTCTTTTTCGGCAGTATCTAATATTTTATCTGCAGGAACCATTACTCCCAGGTCAACAATATCATAACCATTGCACCCAAGCACTACGCCAACGATATTTTTACCAATATCATGCACATCGCCTTTCACGGTAGCCAATAAAATTTTGGCTGCTCCCCCAGCCACCGAAGGGGGGATTTCCGAAGATTCATTATAATTTGAAATTTGTTTAAGGCGTTGCAGAATTATCTCCGATACCCAATCAATCTTTGTTTTTACTTCCTCATTTGTAAAACGCATCACCTCAAAACCTTTTCCGTAAAGCCAGAGGGTTCTTTCTTTGTCGCTTTCAATATTTTGGGGAAGCTGATGTATTAAACCGTCAACTTCTATGATCAGCCTGTTTTTAAGAGATACGAAGTCGGCAATGAAAGGGCCAATAATATGCTGCCTTCTGAATTTGTATCCATCAAGTTTTTTACCCCGAAGTATTTGCCATAAAATATTTTCTGGTTCTGTTGGCTGACTTCTGTTTGATTTAACAAATTCCTTTAACCTTCCATATAATGTCGGATCGGCTGTTTCATATCTATAGGAGTCTTCGTTGAACCCCCCTTTGGGGGGCAGGGGGGCTTTTTTTCCTGCTTCGATATATGGAGTAAGAACAGCCACACTTTTCTTCATCACCCTGGCACTCTTTACCACCTGCGGCAAAAACATTTTCCCGCTTCCAAACAGGTCACCTACCACATTCATTCCATCCATCAGCGGTCCTTCGATCACATCCAATGGTTTGGGATACTTTATTCTTGCTTCTTCTGTATCTGCATCAATATACTCAGTAATGCCATTTACCAATGAATGTTTCAGACGTTCTTCCACCGGTGAGTTTCTCCAGGCCTCATCCTTGACTGTTTCTTTCCCTTTTGCCCTTACCGTTTCAGCAAAAGCAATCAATTTTTCAGTAGCTTCATTATTATCATTATTCCGGTTGAGGATCACATCCTCACACAATTGTTTTAATCCCGGTTCTATTTCATCATACACTACCAGTTGCCCGGCATTCACGATCCCCATGTCCATCCCGGCTTTGATGGCATGGTACAGGAATACGGAATGCATCGTTTCCCTTACATGATCATTACCCCTGAAAGAAAATGAAAGATTGCTGACACCGCCGCTTACTTTGGTCAGCGGCATCCGTTGTTTGATCTCGCTTGTTGCTTCAATGAAGTCAACGCCATAATTATTGTGCTCTTCGAGACCGGTGGCAACTGCAAATATATTGGGGTCAAAGATGATATCCTGCGGGTCGTAGCCTACTTGTTCGGTGAGGATCTTATAAGCCCGGTGGCATATCTCCACTTTCCGTTCTTTGGTATCCGCCTGTCCTTTTTCATCAAAAGCCATTACGATGACGGAGGCTCCATAACTCTGGCAGATGATGGCCTGTTCAATAAACTTTGGCTCTCCCTCTTTCATCGAAATGGAATTCACAATACACTTCCCCTGCACACATTTGAGCCCCGCTTCAATAATTTCAAACTTTGAGCTGTCGATCATGATGGGGATCTTCGCAATATCCGGTTCACTTTGTACCAGGTTGAGAAAGGTCGTCATCGCCAGCACACCATCCAGCAGGGCATCATCCATGTTCACATCCAGCACCTGTGCGCCGTTCTCCACCTGCTGCCTGGCCACACTCAATGCTTCTTCATATTTATTTTCCCTGATCAGCCGGGCAAATTTTTTGGAACCGGTCACATTGGTCCGTTCCCCCACATTCACAAAATTGGTTTCCGGCCGGATGGTGAGTGGTTCTAATCCTGACAACCGCAGAAAGGGCCTGATAATAGTAGGATCCTGCATCTATGAGTTCTTTTTTGTAAACAATCTTTTCAGGAATGAAAAATTGTTTACAATGAGTATAACAATGGATAATATTAAAAGTAGTTGCGGGGTGCTCATACAAAGGATGATTCAACCACCGGCAGTTGTCTCGGTGCAATATTTTTTACTTCTTGCGCAATATGCCGGATATGGTCCGGTGTAGTGCCGCAGCAGCCACCCACAATATTTACAAAACCTTCCCTTGCCCAGTCTTCCAGGTAATGGGCTGTTTCTTCGGGCTTTTCATCATATTCCCCCATAGCATTGGGGAGACCTGCATTGGGATAGGCTGATACATAACAGGAAGCTATTTGCGAAAGCTCCTCAATATAGGGCCGCATTTCTTTGGCGCCTAAGGCACAGTTGAGACCGATGCTCAGTGGCTTTGCATGCATCACGGAAGTATAGAAGGCTTCCAGTGTTTGCCCGCTGAGTGTTCTTCCAGAGGCATCTGTGATGGTGCCGCTTATCATGATGGGAAGCCCCCCCACCCCCCGCTGCGCCGTCGGCAAGCCTATGGCGGCCGATGGAAGGGGGGATTGCGAAGCGTCTTTATTATCGCGGAAGTATTTCTTGATAGCGAAAATGGCAGCCTTTGCATTCAGGGTGTCGAAAATGGTCTCGATCAGCAATAGATCAACGCCGCCATCTACCAGCCCTTTCACTTGTTCGTAGTAAGCTTCCACCACTTCATCAAACGTAACGGCCCGGAAACCGGGGTTGTTTACATCTGGCGAAAGGGATAATGTTTTATTTAAAGGCCCCATCGCCCCGGCTATCCAAGCCTCTTTACCAGATTGTTTGACTGCTTCCCTTGCACATTTGCCGGCGGCCACATTGAGTTCATAAGCCAGCGACTGCATTCCATAATCAGCCATCGCAATAGCTGTACTGCTGAAAGTATTAGTCTCAATGATATCGGCCCCGGCTTCCAGGTATTGTTTGTGGATGTCAATAATAATATCGGGCCGGGTGATGTTCAGCAGGTCATTATTGCCTTTTACATCACCATGCCAGTCTTTGAACCGTTCGCCGCGGTAGCCGGCTTCGGTCAGTTTATACCGCTGGATCATGGTGCCCATGGCTCCGTCAATAATTAAAATGCGTTCTTTCAAACAATCCTGAATTGTCTTCATAACAATGTTGTTTGTGAACTATAAACG
>JANNUI010000125.1:0-3263 GCA_031395125.1 Chitinophagaceae bacterium
ACACGTTGGTGGCCGGGGATGGGCTGTGCAATGAAAAAGTGGTGGAAATTGTAGTAAAGGAAGGACCGGACCGGGTGCAGGAGATCATTGACTGGGGTGCACGGTTTGACAGGGAAAAAGACGGCGATTATAAAAGAGGGAAAGAAGGCGGGCATTCGGAATCCCGGATCCTGCATCACAAGGATGTAACGGGAAAGGAAATGGAAAGGGCATTGATCAGTGCAGTGGCAAAGCAAAAGAATATTGAATTCATCAAGCATTGCTTTGTAGTGGATATCATAACACAGCACCACCTGGGGTACCTGGTCAATAAAGCCACACCTGATGTGGAGTGTTATGGTGTGTATGTATTAAATCTCGAAACCAATAAAATTGAAAAGATACTGGCAAAGATTACCCTGCTGGCAACGGGGGGTAACGGGCAGGTCTACAGAACCACTACCAATCCTTCTATTGCAACCGGGGATGGGGTGGCGATGGTTTACCGGGCCAAAGGAAGAGTGGAGAACATGGAATTTATCCAGTTTCATCCTACCGCCCTGTATGAACCCGGCGTAAAGGGACAGGCTTTCTTAATTACAGAAGCTGTGCGGGGCGACGGCGGTATTCTGCGAAATAAGAATGGCGATGCCTTTATGGGCAACTATGATGAGCGAAAAGACCTGGCGCCGAGAGATATTGTGGCAAGGGCCATTGACAGTGAGATGAAACGAAGCGGTACAGAACATGTTTGGCTGGACTGCCGGCATTTCAACAAAGAAAAATTTACAGAGCACTTCCCGAATATTTATGAGAAGTGCATATCGATCGGGATAGATATTACAAAGCATATGATTCCTGTTTCCCCGGCAGCGCACTACAGTTGCGGCGGTATCAAAACAGATGTGTGGGGAAGGAGTTCCATCAATAATTTGTATGCCTGCGGAGAGTGTGCTTCCACCGGGCTGCATGGAGCGAACCGGCTTGCCAGCAATTCACTGCTGGAAGCGATGGTTTTTGCGCATCGTTGTTACCTGGACTCAACTACCAAACTTTCGGAGTCTTCGTACCTCTCTCTCCATGTATGGAGAGGGGCAGGGGGTGAGGTACCCGACTGGAATGCCCAGGGCACAACAGAACCCCGGGAAATGATCCTGATCACCCAGAGCCTGAAAGAACTGCAGCAGGTAATGAGCGATTATGTAGGCATCGTCCGGAATGATGTCCGTTTACAGAGAGCGCTGCGGCGGCTGGATCTGTTATGGGAGGAAACAGAACAGTTGTATGAAACCTCCACGCTTTCTCCGCAATTACTTGAACTCCGTAATATGATCACGGTGGGTTACCTGATCGTAAAAGGCGCCAGTTTCCGTAAAGAAAGCCGGGGGTTGCATTACAATACGGATTACCCGGGTAAGAGTAACCTTGTTCAAAACATCGTCCTATAGTTTCTAACTTTGTTCACCATGTACAATGTTGTTTACGGATTTCTTTGGCTCATATCCCTTCTTCCTTTAAGAATACTATATGTACTTTCTGATGGCTTTTATGGCCTTGCCTTTTATGTTTTTAAATACAGGCGGGATGTAGTAATGAATAATTTACTGATCGCATTTCCCGGGAAAACAGAAAAAGAACGAAAAGCCATTGCCAAAAAATTCTATCACCATCTTATTGATATGTTTATTGAGACCATCAAGATGATTTCTGTATCCGAAAAAGGCCTTGAAAAAAGATTTACCGCCAATTGGGACCTTTTAAATGCTATTCACCCAACCGGCAAAAGTGTACAGGTACATGTAGGGCATAATTTCAACTGGGAATGGGGTAATATGATCATGACGAAAAAATCAATTTTTAAATTAATAGCCGTTTATATGCCAATGACCAGTAAAATAATGGAACGGTTGTTTTATAAATTACGAACCCGCAACGGCGCTATTTTTTTAAGAGCCACACACATGAAAGAAGATTTTATTCCTTATCAAAATACTCAGTATCTGCTCGGGCTTGTTGCTGATCAGAATCCCGGCCATCCGGCTAATGCCTGGTGGATTAATTTTTTTGGAAGGCCAACTCCTTTTGTAAAGGGGCCTGCTAAAGGGGCTATTGCAAATAACACAGCGGTTGTATTTGCTTTTATTCATAAACCACGACGGGGTTTTTATGAAGCTGTGTTTTCAGTGGCTACTGAAAAAGCAGGGTCATTAACCGAGGCGGAGCTTACTAAAAAATTTGTGGTATACCTGGAGAATGTCATAAGGCAGTATCCTGAAATGTGGTTGTGGACACATAGAAGGTGGAAGCATGAATGGAAACCGGAATACGGGGAGATAATCAAATAAAAAGAGGCTATCTCAAAAGTAATAAGTAACACAATGGACACTAAGAAAACACAAAGGTCACGAAGAAGTTACTTTTCATAATCAATACGTTGTGTTCCCTGCCTGCCGGCAGGCAGGGTCGTGTCATTCTTTGTGTTCGTTGTGTTCCCTTTTTATCAACATTTGAGACAGCCTCTTTTATTGTCCGGATCAGGATTATTTATTTTTCTTTTTAAGTTTTTTCAGTTGCAGGTAATCCAGGAAGTAGATAACTTTTAGCGAGACGTTATTGTTGTCGTCAGCTTCCATGGTGTTGTTGAAATTCTTGAAATACCCGTGGTTGGTGATACGGTTGAAATCGTATGCAGCATTTTTCCACACCAGGTTGATAAAGCTGCCGGGGGCATATTGCCAGGTGAATACGGCATCCACATTGAATGTATTATAATTCTGGTCTGCGTTCTGTGTAAAAGTGGGATTCTCCACCAAACTTTTGTCAATTTTTAATGTGTAGAATTTATCGTATTCCACTTTGATCCAATAGTGACGTACCCGGACATTGATATTCATCATCGCATTGAAACTGTATTTAAGGTTCAGGTTATTTTCCACATTCGCAATATTCCTTTTCCCCATTACAGGATCACCTGTTATGCCATCAAAGCCTGCAAAGCCTGTATTGTTCTTCTGAGGCTGCAGGTTTATCCGGTGGTTCACGGAAAACTTATCGCTGAAACGATAGCGATTGCTCAGGTAAAAATTATAACGTTCACTGTTGAACAGGCTTCTTTTTACATAAAACACTTCGGCATTCAAACCGTATTTCTTGGCATTGTTTGTTTCAAACCAGGTACCCATGAAATAATCCGACCAGCCGGGAAACACATAGCCCTCTTTTCTGGCTTCAAAGAAATCGTTATACCGGGGCTCATAACCTGCCATTCCGCCCACATACCAGAG
>JANNUI010000477.1:0-2549 GCA_031395125.1 Chitinophagaceae bacterium
GTCGACGACCTGGAAGATGCCCTGCTTGAAGCGGAAGCCGTCGTTGTCCTGGCCGGCCGCGAAGAGCGGGCTGCCGAACCGGATGCCAAGTTTTAACCCATGTTGCGGAAGAAGGCCGTGATAAGTCAATATATGTTAATAAAACTATTAATAAACATGCTGCAGAAGAAGGGTTTTATAAATCTTCTTACGTTGACACATCATTTACTCATGTTTCGGAAGTAGGCCCTGATAAGTCAAAATATCTTGATAAAACCTATTGGAAGCATTTGCCGGCAGAAGGTCAGGATAAATCTAAATATAGAATTGTGCCAACACCTCCTGGTCATATATTAAGTGGAATCGACAAATCAAGGCATCGAAGGCGTAAAGAATGAGAGCATCATGGCAGCAATTGATCAGATACGGCGGTGTATCGATGATCAGTAAATATGAAAAAATATTTCCTGCCTTCAACGGCTGCAGGGCATAAATTTATATTACTTAATTATATTCAATATGCGATACAATAAACTAACTTTTATTGTTGGTTTCATTTTGACTTTACCCTGTGTTTCTTTTACCCAAAGCGATTATAAAATACCGTCACATGAATTTACAGGTGGCTTTTTTACCAACGATGCTTTTATCAACGGACTTTATCAGAAAGACCCTGATATCAGTAATGCAAAAGAAGTGCTGGTGTATATCCTTGACCGGCTACCATCAGAGGTCACTATCTATCCATCTGAGAATTATTATTATTTCACATTCACTGCTAATGGCAGACTTTTTAAAGGGAGCCTGAGTTTATTTGCCCATAACAGGGATTCGGGTGTGGTGGATATCGGCTATATTGAACTAAGAGACAATATCCACCGGTTGAATGATGCAAAGATGGGCGGCTTTGGATTGTTTACAGCAAAGGATAGTTTTTATCTTAAAAAAATAAATGCTTTTCGCTACTCACTTTCATACAGAAACAGACAGGTGATCTTTAATCTTTATCAGCCGGGATTGAACCCGCCTGAAAAAGCAAAGTTGATTCCCGATGAAGTTTATGTGGGTCCTTCTTTCGATGAGTCGGGTTTGAAATTCTTCCTGGTCTATAACAAAAGCCAGCGGCATCTGTACTGGTTGCTGAATGAAGATGATTTTGTTGCTGAAACATTTTACAATTACACCACCGATATACTCATTGGGGAAAGAACTTCTTTTGCATTTTATAATGACACGGCCAATACCCGGAAAATCATGATAGGGGTAAAAGGAGAAAATGTGTTGCAGAATAACTGGTATGACGGGCCATTTGACCAGATGCCGGATAATTATGTATATACTGGTCAGCTGGAAGTAAAAAAATATCTTGAGAACAGCTACCCGGGCACAGCCGGTCGCATCGACAAGTATGGTAGTTATCTTGATGAAAAAGGAAGCCGGATCGCTGTGGCTCCTTACCTCGTTTACTTTTCAGAGGATGAGCTTTCAGAAAGAGTGAAGGTTTGTAAGGCATGTTGCTCGGTTCCATCGGTCATCTATTCCTGTCTCACTGAGCAGCAATTTAGGGTACCTGATAATTTTTATGAAGTTAGTCCCCCGGGCATTTACCGGGAATGATTGAAGGTCAATATGTCTGATAAAGTTTCGATGACAAGAGAATAATTATTTAACTTTAAAAAAAGCACTGCCATGAGAAAAACACTTCTTTTCTCCGCTGTGCTCTCATTATTCCTGCTCGTACCCGCTTCAATAACAAGAGCACAAACTATTTCTTCCCAGAAAGGATTAACTACTGCTGTTTTCCCTACACAGTATGGCAAAATAAAAGTTTACCTGCCGGATGTTATCCGGCCGGGTGATATGATTTCGGGAACTGTCGTTGCTGAACCAAGTGGTAATAATGCAAGACAAACTGAAAAAAATCTTGTTGAGCTAATTAAATACACCATAAGCTTAGACGGAAACAAATATGACGTTGGTCCAAAGCCTGAAACTTTCAAATGGCTGGTACACCCGGACAGGCAGGTATCTGCTCCTCTTGAGTTATTCCATGTTACCGGTGTAAAGGCTCATGAATTAAAAATGCAATTAGGGCCAGTAAAAAATAATAAACCGGCCCCATCTGGTTGTGTTATCCCTTCTCATGCACTTACTGGTTCAGCTCTCCGGATAACCGGCTCTTTTGATGGTAATTCATCCAACACTAATTGCACCCTCAATAATAAACGGATGGAGATTCTTGCCGAATCACCAGGACAGTGTATTGTTTCATACCCTGAGAATGCAAATGGCATTCAGACTTTAAATGTGCAGGAAAACAATCAACCTGAATGTTCACAACAAGTATCGGGTGTGCAAATGAATGTTTCTGCCGGGAAACTGAATTTGAGAAAAGGGCAGCAAACTTATGTTGATGTCAGTATTACTGGCCTTCAGAAATTACCGGATACTGCTTTACTCACTCTTAATAATATTACTACCGGCATAGTAACCATGCAGCCATCCAATACTGTTGTTATTCCTTTGCCTCCGGAAAATGTTAGCTCCGGTACTTTCAATAAAAGATTTGA
>JANNUI010000166.1:0-4865 GCA_031395125.1 Chitinophagaceae bacterium
GGTAGGCCTTCAGTTTATTCAACAGGCCGATGCCCCGGCCTTCCTGGTTCATGTATAAAATGGCGCCTTTCCCTTCTGCCTGCACCATCTGCATGGCTTTATGCAGTTGCTCCCCGCAATCGCAGCGCAGCGAACCGAGCAGGTCGCCGGTAAAACAGGAGGAGTGAACCCTCACCAGCACCGGCTCATCTTTCTGCCACTGTCCTTTCAGCAATGCAAAGTGTTCGTTAGCCGTCCGGGAGGATTCTCCAACGGTGTCCCTACGGACCTTCGGAGAGTTTTTTTCTTTAAAGGCCACTAAAGTGAAGTCGCCAAATTGTGTGGGCATATCCACCCTTACGATCTCTTCGATCAGTGAGTCAGATTTTATCCGGTATTCTATCAGGTCTTTGATGGAGATGATCCGGAAGTCAAATCTTTGGGCCACTTTGATCAGTTGAGGCAGGCGGGCCATGGTTCCATCATCGTTCATGATCTCAACGAGTACCCCACCCGGTTCAAAACCGGCCAGCCGGGCCAGGTCTATGGAAGCTTCAGTATGTCCGGCCCGTCGAAGCACCCCGCCTTTTTTGGCCCGCAGCGGAAATATATGACCGGGTCTGCCCAGGTCGGCAGGATAGGTCAGCGGGTCGATCAGCGCCAGTATAGTTTTGGCCCTGTCGTGGGCGGAAATACCTGTTTTGCAGCCGTGACCCAGCAGGTCAACTGAAACAGTAAAAGCGGTCTCATGCAGGGCAGTGTTATTGTTTACCATCAGTTCCAGCCCCAATTCATCACATCTTTCTTCGGGCAGGGCAGCGCAGATAAGGCCCCTTCCATATTTGCTCATGAAATTGATGACCTCCGGAGTGATGTTTCGGGCTGCAGTTACAAAATCACCTTCATTTTCCCGGTCTTCGTCGTCCACTACCACCACTAATTTCCCCAGTTTTATATCCTCAACGGCGCTTTCTATTGAATCAAACATTCGGTTGTTTAGCAGCAAAAATACTACTATACCCCAAGCTGACTGGTGAAGATTATCAGTCAAAACAGAGTAGTGGGTCAATTTGAATATTTGAGCCACAAAGTCACGGAGACACGAAGTTGCACAAAGTTGTCTTCGTGAATGCTTTGTGACTTGGCGCCTTCGTGGCAAAAAACAAGTCAAATACCAAACTGACCAACTACCCAAAACAGGGTATCCGGCCTTATTAATTATCAGGGTCTTCCTCGCATAAACAGAACAAAGCAACCGGGGCTCCTGTTCGGTCGTTCGGACGCAGCAAAAAAGGGCGGCCGAATGTCATTATAAAGCCTTATTTTTCAACTGGGATTTGTTAATATTTGCCTATTTTTATTTTAGAAATAATCCCTTTCTTTGCATCTGAAAACCAATCTATATGCTTAAGAGACTACTCTTTTTGTTTGTTTTAGCCTTTATGGCAGGTCCGTTCTTATTTGCACAGATTACCTCCTCTGCCATTACCGGGGCAGTGAAAAGCACTACTGATGAGTCACTTGTTGGCGCAACGGTAGTGGCCACACACCAGCCCACCGGCACTAAATACACGACAGTATCCCGTGCCGGGGGAGTGATCAGGATCGAGAATATGCGGTCAGGCGGTCCCTACCTCATTGAAGTGACCTTTGTGGGTTATGATAAAGAAACCTTTGAGGAAGTTTATCTGCAACTGGCCGAATCGTTTATTCTGAATCCTTCATTGAAAAAAACAGTAACTACACTGGAGACCGTGGTGCTGACCACCGGCCGCAGAACAGTGTTCAATCCCAACAGAACGGGAGCAGTTACCAATATTGGTCTTCGCCAGATAACGCAAGCTCCTACCATTACCAGGAGCCTGAATGATCTCACCCGGGCCACCCCGCAGTCAAACGGGGCTTCCATAGGCGGTGGTAATTTCCGTCAGAACAATTTCACAATCGATGGCTCTGATTTCAATAATAGTTTTGGCATCGGTGCCAATCTGCCCGCAGGCGGCAGACCGATATCTTTGGATGCAATAGGTGAAATATCGGTCAACATCACACCTTTTGATGTTCGTCAATCCGGTTTTATCGGCAGCGCCATTAATGCAGTTACCCGTGCCGGTTCAAATGATTTTTCAGGTTCAATTTACAGATATTTCAGGAATGAGAAATACCGTGGCGACCAGGTTGAAGAAGCGAAATTTATCAGGCCGGCTGAGAAATTCCAGCAGTGGGGTTTCCGGTTTGGCGGGCCAATTATCAAAAACAAACTTTTCTTCTTTATTAATTACGAGACTGAGACCCAGCCAAGAGCTATTCAAACAACTTTTGCTGCTACTGCAGGAGCACCTTTTGGCAGTTCGCCGAATGTAGCCCGGCCAACAGCTGATTCGCTAAACTTTATCAGCAACTACCTGCTTTCTAATTATGGATATATAACCGGGCCTTATGATAATTATACCCCTGATATAGAGCAGAAAAAATATATGGGCCGTCTTGACTGGAACATTAATAACAGGCACCAGCTTGTATTACGCTACAGCCAGGTGGAAGGGGGGACCCCCTTTCCTTTGAGCAGCTCAACAGGAGGGGCCGGGTTTAATTACCCTACTGGTTTGGGCCGTACTAACAATAATGCATTATGGTTCAAAAATTCGAATTATTTCCAGGGCGAAAACTTCTATTCATTTGCTACTGAATTGAATTCAAACTGGGGCAAAACATCCAATGTGCTGAGGGGTACATATACCTATCAAAATGACTCCCGTTCATCTGAGAGCCGGGACTTTCCATTGGTGGATATTATGAGCTCTACAGGGGTATCAACACCCGCTCCCTATACCACTTTTGGGTTCGAACCGTTTACTTTTGGCAATCTGCGGAAAGTAAAAGTGTATTCAATAGTTGATAATTTCAGTTGGACAAAAAATAAACATAGCTGGACCATAGGTGGTCAGTTTGAGCAAAGCGAAACGATCAACGGGTTCCAGCGTTTTGCAACCAGCTATTATGTGTTTAATACCTGGGCGGACTTTGCCAGCGCCCTGAATCCTAACCCTGCGTTGAGGGTAAAACCAAGGGATTTCGTTCTAACATATTCTCTGTCAAAGGATTTTGCTCCCGCTTTTTCCGCTTTCAAGTTCAGACAATTTTCATTGTATGGGCAGGATGAAATCGCTATCACAAGAAACTTCAGGCTGACCCTGGGATTAAGACTTGACCTTCCAACCTACCCGAGTGTGCCCCAGATCATTACACACCCGCTTGTATTGGCCCAAACATTTGAAGGGGGTGAAAAAGTTAATACCGGGAATCTGCCGAAGAAAAGATATATGTGGTCTCCCCGGATGGGCTTTAACTGGGATGTATATGGTAACCGTTCATTGCAGATCCGTGGCGGAACCGGCATATTCACTGGAAGAATTCCATTCGTATGGATAGTGAGCCAGTCGGGTGATAATGGTATGATCCAGATCACACAGGCCTTTAACGGGCAGGCAAATACACCCGGACCCTTTAGCCCGGATCCTTTTGCTTACCGCCCCGGTTCAGTGCCACTGGCGGGCACTATTGTTCCAGGTTCAGTAACCGCATTGGCGGAAGATTTCAAGAATCCGCAGTCATGGAAATCAAGCATAGGCATGGATACCAAACTCCCATGGGGTGTTATTGCTACTGTTGAAGCAATCTTTAATAAGGATCTGAAAACCTCTTTCTTCAGAAATCCAAACTACCAGGTACCCCAGCCGCTGAAAGTGGCCGGTTATCCTGATAACAGACCTATGTATGGAGCCACTGTTCAAACCAGGCATATTAATACATTGAGCAATGCCGGTTTATTTACACCGGGCGGTCCATCTGCCTTTAATGCAGTGATAATTGATAATGCTCCAAAGTCCAAAGGGTACTATGGTTCATTAACAATCAGGCTTGAAAAACCTTTCAGTAAAGGATTTTCTGGTACTGTTGCATACACCAAATCAATTGCTGCCAACCTGCATGACGGAAGCGGCGATCAGCCATTGGGTACTTACCAAAACACACAACAGGTGAACTCATTGAATACTCCGGCTTTATCTCATGCTGGTTATGTACTTCCGGATCGGTTTATTGCAGCTGTATCCTACAGGAAAGAATATCTCAAACACCTGGCCACCACTATCGCCTTTGTTTACCAGGGATCGGTTGATTACAGGTTCTCTTATGTATATGGTGCGGACTTCAACCGTGATGGTACAAATGGTAATGATCTTATTTACATTCCCACAGCCATACAAGTTCAGCAAATGCAGTTTGTAGCGCATGCGCAGAATGGGGTGAACTACGATCAGCCTGCGCAGAGGACCCTTTTTGAAAATTACATCCAGCAGGATAAATACCTCCGCACACACAGGGGCCAGTACGCTGAGAGAAACGGGGCCATGGCGCCCTGGAGGAACCAGTTTGATGTCAAATTCATGCAGGACCTGTTTGTGAAGGCCGGAAAATACCGCAATACACTTCAGTTCACTGTTGATATTTTCAATGCCGGTAACCTGATGAATAATAGCTGGGGTAAAGGCAAGGCCACTAACGCAACATCCATACTGATTCCGCAGAATCAAAATTTATTGATCCCTGGTGGAGCGATTGTTCCGACATTCAAACTGGCAACTGACAGGGGCCAGATGATCACCCGGACCTTCAGGGATGTGGTGAGTACTGCTTCTACCTATTCTATCCAGTTAGGTTTGAGGTATATTTTTAATAACTGATCATTTTCTTAGAATAAGAAATCCCGTTTTGCAGCAGCAAGACGGGATTTTTTTTAGGAGGGGAAGCTCCAGGAACCGAAGATACAGGAGCCTGATAAACTCCAAATTCCAAGTACCAGGCTCCAAATAAATTAGAAATCA
>JANNUI010000208.1:0-4704 GCA_031395125.1 Chitinophagaceae bacterium
CTGGTGGAGAGCAAACTCATCGCCGGGCTGAAAAATTATCTGCCGCCCGGGATCAGTTATGAAAAATTTGATACACAGTATAAGCAGGGCTCCAGCAAAGTGTTGCCTACCATTTCCGACGACCTGAAATCAGGCGCGGTAAAGGCCACTATCTTTGCTATGCTTATCATTTTCCTGTACATCTTCATCCGCTTCCGCGACTGGAGATATTCTCTCGGCACCATCGTGGCCCTGTTGCACGACGTACTCGTTACACTGGCCGTATTCTCCTTTGCCAGAACCATTGTTCCTTTCCCGCTGGAGATCGATCAGCACTTCATTGCAGCAGTGCTTACCGTTATCGGTTTCTCCATGAACGATACCGTGATCGTATTTGACCGTATCCGGGAAGACAGCCGCCTGATGCCCAATGCACCAAGGACCGAAATCATTAACAGGGCTATCAATGAAACGCTGAGCCGCACCATCATGACCTCACTCACCGTGTTCCTCACCATCCTCATCCTTTTCCTGGTAGGTGGTGAAGTGACCAGGGGTTTTGCCTTTGCGATGCTGATCGGTGTCATCACTGGTAGTTACTCTTCCATCTTCGTGGCAGCGCCGATACTGGTTGACCTCGGAGGCAAGAGGGCACTTGGCAAAAAAACAATGGAAGCTGCGCCAAAAGTGGAGCCGGCTGTGCTGAAGAGCTGATAAGAATATTATATCGTATAAATAAAAAACCTCCTGATGGAGGTTTTTTTCATTTCCACATATAAAGAAATATTCCCTGGTTGTTCAAACCGCAAAACTCGTCCCGCAGCCACAGGTAGTGCTGGCATTGGGATTTTTGAACGTAAATCCCCGGTTGCTCAGGCCATCCTGCCAGTCCACCTGCATGCCATACAGGTACAGTTCATGGGCCTGGTCCATAATGCAGGTGATGCCTTCGATCTCAAAATGCTTATCATTCTCTGTTGGATGATCGAAGCCCAGTATGTAGGTCATACCCGAACAGCCGCCACCTTTCACGCCGATCCGGAGTTGTTGTGTTGTGTCGAAACCTTCCGCCGCCATCAGCTTCCTGATCGCTGCAATAGCGCCTGTGGTGAGTGTAACGGGTATTGTTTGTAAACTTTCCATGCTGCAAAAATAAAAATTCTTTTTTGGCTAAACGAAACCTTTGCTTCCGTAAAAGGGACTTTCTACAACCAATGATCGCAATTGTCTATTGCCCATTGCCTATTGACCATTGCCCATTGTCTATTGCCCATTGCCCATTGCCCCATATCACCCCTCTTTCAGTACATTTGCCTGTATTATAATTCAAAGAAATGGATACTGCCACCATCAGCCTTATTGTTGCCGTACTTGCTTTTTTATTAGCGATCGCCGCTTTCCTGAAAAAACCAGCCCAAAATAAACCGGTCCGTAAGGTCCGTAAGGACTCCCTGGGAGACTCCTTCGGAGTAGTGCCTCAGGGTCTGCAAGGTGCTGTACCATTGAAACTGCAAGCCTATGAACGGCTTGTATTGCTGGCCGAACGGATCGCCCTTCCTAATCTTATCAGCAGGCTGAACCAGCCCGGTATCTCTGCCTGGGAAATGAAGATCATGCTCACCGAAAACATAAAGGCTGAGTTTGAATACAACAGCTCCCAGCAATTGTATGTAAGCCCCGTAAGCTGGGATGCAGTACGAAATCTGAAGGAACAGAACATCATGATCATAAACCAGGTGGCAGCCATGTTGCCGGCTGATGCCTCTGCGCCAGATCTAAACAGAAAGATCCTCGAGGTCATCATGTCGCAGCCCAATGGTTCACTGCATGAACTGGTGCTGCAGGCGCTGAACTTTGAAGCCAAAAAACTGATGGCATGAAGAAAAACACATTCCTGATATTGACAATCCTTATCAGTTCAGCAATGATGGCTCAGCAAAACAGGATAAAACTTGGTTTCATAGGCTTCCCGTCACAAAGCGGATTCGGTATAGGTAATATTGGGTATGAAAGATTGGATAAATCGCAGAAAAGATCCTGGCAAATACTTTACTCTATGTCTGGCGGTTCGGTGGGGGTGGATGCTGAAGCTTATAAACGAAAATGGGTGACGGTTGAACGACTCTTTTATTTCCCCACCGTCAGCAAAAAACTGACTTATTATTATTCACTTTTTCTTGAAACAGGCGAGAGAACATCGGAACCCGGGCATATTGTTATTTATGACACTTCAAGATATGAAGGAATCAGGTCGTTTGAGTTAAGCCCCGGTGCCGCAATAGGATTCAAGTTTAACTTCTCAAAAAGACTGGCGTTGGAAACAGCAGCCGGGCCTAAACTTATATGGTTGAAAGGCAAAGAAGAATATTACAACAGGAGGGACAATATTCATTACAATACCCCTTACAATGAAACAAGAGTTGGGTTCAGGTTTTTATTCAGTTTCTCGTGGCAGTTCTGAATTCATTCGCAATAAAAACTGATGCAATGAGTGAAAAGAAAATATTTACGGACAGCGGGATCGAGATAAAGGAAATATACACCCAAAATGACATTTCGGGAATCCCCCCTTCGGGGGGCGGGGGGGCTTTTCCCTTCACCCGTGGGGTGCAACACGATATGTACCGCGGCAAACTCTGGACCATGCGCCAGTATGCCGGCTTCTCCACTGCCGAGGAAAGCAATAAGCGCTATCATTATTTATTATCACAGGGGGTGAACGGACTGAGTGTGGCCTTCGATCTCCCCACACAAATAGGATATGACAGCGACCACCCGCTGGCAGAAGGCGAAGTAGGTAAAACAGGTGTGGCCATTGACAGTATTGAAGACATGCAGGTACTCTTCAACGGCATTGGGCTTGAAGAGGTCAGTACTTCCATGACCATCAATGCAACAGGTTTTATATTACTCGCATTGTATGTGGCGCTGGCCAAACAGCAGGGCGCTGACCTGAATAAGATCTCCGGCACCATACAGAATGACATCCTGAAAGAGTATGCGGCGAGGGGTACCTATATCTATCCGCCCAAACCTTCCATGCGCATCATCACCGATATATTTGAGTGGTGCAGTAAAGAAGTTCCGAAATGGAATACGATCTCCATATCCGGCTATCATATCCGCGAAGCAGGCAGTACTGCGGTGCAGGAGATAGCATTTACCCTCAGCAATGGTAAAGCATATGTACAGGCAGCGCTGAAAAAGGGGCTTGACATCAATGTATTTGGCAAGCGGCTTTCCTTCTTCTTTAATGCCCATAATAATTTGTTTGAGGAAGTGGCCAAATTCAGGGCGGCCCGCAAAATGTGGGCGCAGATCATGAAAGACCTGGGCGCCACCGATCCAAAGGCCATGATGCTCCGCTTTCATACCCAGACAGGGGGCAGCACTCTCACAGCTCAACAACCCCTGAACAATATCTCAAGGGTCACCATTCAAACACTGGCTGCGGTGCTGGGCGGCACACAATCCCTGCACACCAACGGCTATGATGAGGCGCTGAGTTTACCCACGGAAGAAGCAGCAAGGATTGCACTTCGAACACAGCAGATCGCAGCATTTGAAAGTGGTGTAGCCGATACGGTGGATCCGCTGGCCGGTTCTTACTTTATCGAATCCCTGACCCATGAGGTGGAACAGGCCGCCCTGCAACTGATGAATAAGATCGATGCCATGGGTGGCAGTGTGGCCGCCATCGAAGAAGGATTCATCCAGCAGGAAATTGCCCGCAGCGCCTATGAATACCAGCGAAAAATTGAAACCGGTGAAAAGGTAATTGTAGGGGTGAATAAATTCCGGCTGGAAGATGAAAAACCAATCCCCGGTTTTAAGATCGACGACAGTATCCGCCAGGTTCAGATGGAAAAACTGGCCCGTCTCCGCAGCAACCGGGACAATGCCAAATGCGACCAGGTGCTGCAATTACTGAATGATAAAGCTTCCGGAAACGAAAATTTAATGTCTGCCGTGCTTGAAGCGGTGGAAAACAAATGCACCCTCGGCGAAATCGCCGATACCTTAAGAGAGGTATACGGTGAGTACAAATAAGAAACCACCGCTAAGGGTCTGGCCGCTAAACCGCAGCCTGAAAATGAATGGCTAAGAAGCAGCCTGGACTGGTATCATCAGTGGCTGGGTCTGTATCGATCCACCGAATATTCCTGTCAATTCCGGTATTATGGTGAGTTTTGCGTTCAGCGGTGCTATTGTAGGTAGTTCAATGATCACCTCTCCCTCTCCGCCAAATGGTGTCATTATTGCCCGGGGCAAAGGTAAGCGCAGCCAATACGATTGAGGTAAGATCCGGGAACAATTCCGGAACAGCCGAAAATCCGACTTCTATCGGGTACAATATGCGTATGATCTGGTGTCGACTAAGACTTTCAAATATTAAAAACGGGTTATTTATACCGGCTTTTTTATTTTCTGTATTTTCATCGCCTGATCAAACCCTTTATTATGTACAGAGAATACTTCAGGAAGATTATTTTCATTAAAACAACAGCTGTTGTTCTCTTTTTCTGTTTTCATGCCGCAGTAGTTGCCCAGATCCCTTCTTTTACATCCAATGACAGTACGAGAAACTCTTCAGGCAGGGCTGAGACTCTTAATAAAAATGAAGAAGAAAAGCGGAAACAGGAGCTGGAAAAAAAGAAAGAAGCGGGAGAAATTGAAGATGAGATTGTCAAAGGAATAATTCCCACTGCAACGGCCATACAGGAG
>JANNUI010000211.1:0-3344 GCA_031395125.1 Chitinophagaceae bacterium
ATGTTTGGTTGTTGCCCTTTAATTGAAACCGACACTTGGTTAAAATAAATTTCACTATTATTCTGTTTACTATTGCTCCAGAAAAAATTATAATTGTTATTATTTTCTAAGTATTTTCTTAAAAGTTCCCTTATACTTTCCTTTTCAGAACAAATGCCATTTTTTAATAATATTCCCGTATTACAAAGTGACAATAAAGCCTGACTATTGTGACTTACAAATAAAACTGTTCGCCCGTCATTAACGCTTACATCTTTCATTCTTCCCAAACATTTTTTCTGAAATTCAGCATCTCCCACGGCCAGCACTTCATCAATTATTAAAATTTCCGGCTCCAAAAAAGCAGCTACAGCAAAAGCCAGCCTCACATACATACCACTGCTGTATCTTTTTACCGGTGTATCGATATATCTTTCTACACCGGAGAAATCTACAATCTCATCAAACTTACTTCGAATCTCTGCTTTTGTCATTCCAAGTATGGCCCCATTCAAAAAAATATTTTCCCGCCCCGTCAATTCAGGGTGAAACCCAGTGCCCACTTCAAGCAAGGAGGCAATGCGGCCTTTTACTTTGATCCGGCCGGTACTGGGTGTTGTTACTTTAGACAATATTTTGAGCAAAGTTGATTTACCGGCACCGTTGCGGCCGATAATGCCAAGTACTTCGCCCTGTTTTACATCAAAATTAATATCCTTTAACGCCCATACCCAGTCGCTGGTTCCTTTCAATGCACGGTCATTGACTTCACCAATTTTCGCAAAGGGATCTTCTTTTCCCCGCATCCTTGCCCACCATCGGTTCAGATCGTGGCTGATGGTACCGGTACCAATTTCTCCCAGTTTGTAAAGCTTGCCGATATTCTCGGCTTTAATAACGACATCACTCATATTGTCAATCGTGAATAGTGAATGGTGAATAGATATCCCTAATAATAGTTCCTGTCATAAACCTGCATTAAACCGTGTCTGTAAAACTCTTCTCAACCCTGTTGAAAATTATAGTTCCAAAAATTAAAATAACGAATGTGAAAGCGGCACTGTAACCTAAATGCAGCCAGTTAAATGTACCCGACCCCAAAAAGGCATACCGGAAGGTTTCTACAATAGCGGTCATGGGGTTGGCCAGAATGATCCATTGGTATTTTTCCGGCAGGCTGCTCAGGGGATAAATAACCGGCGTGGCAAACATCAGCAGCTGTATGCCAAAAGTGAGCAGGAAAATAAGGTCTTTGTATTTCGTTGTCATCGCGCTGATGATCATACCAAGACCCAGCGCCAGCAGACCCATCATCAAAACAAGGACCGGAGTTAATGCTATTAAATAATTGGGATGAATGGTATCACTTTGAACAAGATACCATACCCATACTATTAAGAACAATAAAAACTGAATGACAAACCGGACGAGGTTGGAGATGACTATCGAGAACGGCATTGTCAGCCGGGGGAAATATACTTTACCAAACATCTGCGCATTGTCTTTAAACACGGTGGCTGTCTTATTCAGCGTTTCCGAAAAATAATTCCAGATAGTAACTCCGGCCAGGTAAAACAACAGCATGGGGAGCCCATCAGTGGACAATCCCGCCATGCGGCCAAAGATAAAAATATAGGTGACCGTCGTTAACAGTGGTTGAAGAAAAAACCAGATGGGGCCGAGAATTGTTTGCTTATAATTGGCTACAAAATCCCGGCGTACAAACATCAGCACCAGGTCACGATAGCGCCATAATTCCTTTAAGCGCAGATCCAGCAGCCTGGTCTTAGGTTCAATTATTTCTGTCCACTGTTCTTGTTGCTGGTCTGAAAGGGCAGACATGAATTATTATTTAAGAATAGATTGTAAGTAAGCACCGTACCCGCTTTTGGCCAGTTGCTGCAATTGCTGCCTGCTGATAAAACCCGTTAAGGAAAGCCACTTCTTCTATACAACCGATCTTAGTTCCCTGTCTTTTTTCTATCACCCGCAGAAATTCACTGGCATCACTCAGGAGAAATGACTGAAGTCTATATGGCGCAGATATGGGCTTGATTTGGCTATTGCAAATGCTTCAATATCAAAGCTGCCCGCCTGCAGTTCAGCCCGGATAACGGTAATAAGCTGTGATTTCAGCTCCGGAATATATTTTTTTACCGTTTCAAACACAATGTGTATATCTATACCCGTATAATCATGTACAATCCTGTTTCTCATCCCTCTTATTTTCACCCAGTCGGGTTGCGGGTGTTTTTCAAGAAGGGAGGTACTAAGTTTAGCGGCCTGTTCACCAATTTGTGCAAGTAAATTAAGAGCGGCGTTAAAAGTGATTTGATCTCTGTTATCAAAGAACTCCATTGCCTTATTAAACTCCCCGGAATACAGTATTATTTTCTCAGCAGATTCCAGTATCCGCAACAGGTAAAGCAGATCATTTTTAAGATGCCGCTGCATATTTCATATCCTTTAGCGCCCGGTATAGAATTACAGGCTCGGCATATTTTTTCTGCATGATATCTACCGGCAGTCCTGTTTGCTGTTCCAGCAGTTCCTTTAGCTGCAGCACTTGCCTGTAATCTATCTCGTCTTCGATAAACAGGTCAATATCATTGAATTCTTCCCCCCTGGCAAAAGAACCAAATACACCAATCCGCTTCAGCCCGTATTGTCTGAAAAGGTTGTTTTGGCTAAACAGCAAAAAGAAGTCATTGATATCCTGCACTTTTTTCATACCCCAAAATTAATCATTCTTTTCAGGTATTCCCCGTAACCACTTTTGGCCAGATCGTTGCCCAGTTTCAGTAACTGCTCTTTGCTGATGAAACCAGTCCGCCAGGCTACTTCCTCAATACATCCGATCTTGGTACCCTGTCTTTTTTCGATCACCCTCACAAACTCACTGGCATCATTCAGTGAGTCGAAAGTGCCGGTGTCGAGCCAGGCTGTTCCCCGGTCCAGAACCGCCACCCTCAGTTTACCATTCTCAAGATAAACTTTATTGACATCGGTAATCTCATATTCACCTCTTGCTGAAGGTTTCAGTTCTTTAGCAATTTTTACTACGCTGTTATCATAGAAATACAATCCCGGAACAGCATAATTGGATTTGGGCTTTGCCGGTTTCTCCTCGATGCTCACCGCATTAAAGTTCCTGTCAAACTCCACTACACCGTAACGTTCCGGGTCGGAAACCTGGTAGGCAAAAATATACCCGCCATCCACTTCTGTCAGTTCCTTTAGCTGCTGCCCCATCCGGGTGCCATAAAAAATATTGTCGCCAAGGATCAGGGCCACTTTATCCTTTCCTATGAAAGACTCCCCGATCACAAACGCCTGCGCCAGCCCATTGGGCACTTCCTGTATGG
>JANNUI010000238.1:0-1693 GCA_031395125.1 Chitinophagaceae bacterium
TAAAAATTCTCCCCGTTTAATCAAACCACTTTCTTTTCCTCCAACTGTAGCTGCATATTTAGGAAATGACTGCCCAAACAATTTACAGTGAAGGAATAATATAAATAAGAAGAAAAAAAATTTCTTTAATACCAGATTAAACATGACACGCTATAAGTTTATTTAAAAAATTACTTAGTTGTCAACTCATCCCAGGCCGCACCCAGTGGTCTGCCGATACCATCTCCCTTCCATTCATCGCTGCCGGGTATGGCGGTGGCTTTTAAAAACTCTTCTTTCGTTTTACCTGCTTTTATTTCTGCTTCGGTAAACTTCAGCACATTGCCAAGGTAGTCCCGGAACTTATTCAGGTCATCAGCTGTGCCCGTTACTTTATAACCGGTGGCGGAATGTCCGAATACATACATGGTTTCACTGTCAAATTTATTCAGCGCCTTGTTCAGCACTTCCATCCAGCTTTTGATATTGGCGCCGGCGCCACGGTCCACATAGGGATGGCGGCGATTAAAGAGCAGGTCCCCGCAATGCACAATATTAGCATGCTCAAAATGGATAAAGCTGTCGCCATTGGTATGGCCTGCCCCGTAATAGTACAGGCAGATCCTTTCCTTACCCATTTTCTGGCACCAGGTATCCGTATAGGACTGGTCGGGGTAGAGTTGTTTGTCTTCCGATTTATTTTGTTTGGCCGATTTTTCCTGGTTGATCCTGGAGTTTTCATGCGCCAGCACATGTTCTACGATGCCTTTAAAAGAAATATTGCCTGATGAGTGGTCGCCATGGTGATGGGTATTGATCAGCAGCTTGAACGGTTTCTCACTTCTTTTCTTTAACTCATCGATCAGATGTTTGCTCTGGTCGGGGAACTGTGAGTCCACCACCACCATTCCTTTTTTAGAAAGCAGGAAAGCAATGGTGCCGCCCCGTTCTTCAAAGATGCCGATATCATTGCGGAGCATGGTTATCTTCCAGGGATCTTCAAACAGCCCGGCTAATAATTTTTGATTGGCGAATGATAAGGCGCCAAATGTCAATGCTGCGTGTTGGATAAATGACCTTCGCTTCATAACAATAAGTTTAAAAACTAAAACTATGCCTATCCTCTTCGATCACTAAAAACCTGTTGTAGCCCAATGTAAGATAATAGAGGTTTACAGCAAAGAAGGGGATAATAAACCAAAACAGGTATCTGATACCATAAACGGACCAGGCAACCAGGTGTGCAATAAGTATTATGACTTCAATAACGGTTAAGGCATTAGCGTATTTATAAGCCCCCAGGGTAACAGTATGAGTGCCGTTTCCCGGTACAGTGAAGGAATACTCATTACTTCTGCACCAGTCTATTTTTGCTCTTAGCTTATGGGGCCCTTCTGAAATTTCAAATTCGGCAATTTCTCCATTTGCAATGACACCAATTTTAGTGTCGTCTATATAAAGGCCAATGCCCCTCATCCTGTTAAGCCATTGATTTTTCCTGTTTATGATGATCCTTGTCATAGGTTCGCAACATAAATTATTCTGATAACACTAAATATACAAAGCTTTTATCGTTATGAAGTGACGCCCGGTATCCTCAGTACTCAAATTTCCTCAGCCCCGGCGCTTTGAACCAGGTAACAACCATCACCAGCAGTGTCATGCAGCCGCCGAAGATGACAGACGGCACCGTGCCCATGGCTGTAGCTGCTAC
>JANNUI010000484.1:0-3540 GCA_031395125.1 Chitinophagaceae bacterium
GCTTTTACGATCTGTACAAATTTCTCCGGGTCCTTTTCATTGATCTCAATATCAAATACATCAATGTCGGCGAATATTTTAAACAGCACCCCTTTTCCTTCCATCACGGGTTTACCGGCTTCGGGGCCGATATCGCCGAGACCCAGCACGGCGGTGCCATTGCTGATAACCGCTACTAAGTTTCCCTTGGCGGTGTATTTGTAAACATTTTCAATATTGGCTGCTATTTCCAGGCAGGGCTCGGCCACGCCGGGAGAGTAGGCGAGGGAGAGGTCTCTTTGTGTTTTGGCTTCTTTGGTGGGTACTACTTCTATTTTTCCGGGTCTTCCTTTGGAGTGGTATTCCAGGGCTTGTTGTTTGCGGAGTTCGTTTTGCATACTTGGTTTTTAGATGATTCCTTTCTCACGGTAAATCAAAACGGGCATGCAATGTACGGAATAAAATTTCTAACTAAATTATGAGCCAAAGTATTGGGAAAGATCATTTTACGAAGCATTGACCGTACTCCCCAGCCATGCCATCATACCCATACCCACCTCGATCGCATTCTCATCAATGTTGAAGGTGGGAGTGTGCACACCCGAGCTGATACCCCCGGTTATATTCATAGTACCGAGACGGTAAAAGCAGCCCGGTATCAGCTGTGCATAGTACCCAAAATCTTCGGCACCCATCCGGAGTTCGGTTTCACTCACATTTTCAGGGCCGAGAAATTCTTCCGCCTTTTTTCTTGCCGCAGCATTCAGCTTTTCGTTATTAATCACGGAGGGATAGCCCACATCAATGTGCAGGTCAAGGCTTCCACCCATTGACTTCACCAAATTGCCAGCCACCTGTTTGATCAATTCATGAGCTTTGAACCTCCACGCTTCATCCATGGCCCGGAATGTGCCCATCAGTTTCACTTCGTTGGGTATGACATTGGTGGTGTTGCCACCGTTAAATGATGTGATGGAAAGCACAGAGGGATTAAAAGGATTATTGTTCCGGCTGATCAGTTGCTGCAGTGCAATGATCAGGTGGGAACTGATCAGAATAGGGTCAACAGCCAGGTGGGGCGAAGCGGCATGTCCTCCTTTTCCTTTGACAGTAAAATAGAGTTCATCAGCACTGGCCATTACCTGCCCGCTGCGGAAGCTGAGCATACCCACTTCCATATCCGTATGCACATGCAATGCAAGAATGCCTTGTGGCTTGGGATTTTCCAGCACGCCGTCTTTTATCATCAGCGAAGCGCCACCGGGGTTTTTTTCTTCACCCGGCTGGAAAATGAGTTTCACTGTTCCTTCCCATTGGTCTTTGAGCTCATTCAGAATTTTTGCTGCTCCCAGTAAACAGGTGGTATGCACATCATGCCCGCAGGCATGCATCACACCGGCATTTTTCGATTTATAAGAAACATCATTTTCTTCGGTGATGGGCAGTGCATCCATATCGGCTCTGAGTGCTATGATCCTGCTGCCGGGATTTTTCCCTTTTATCAATCCGACAACACCGGTGGTTGCTTTTATTTCGAAAGGAATACCAAACTCTTTCAGTTTGCCCTGTACAAATTTGGATGTTTCGAATTCCTGGTAACTCAATTCGGGATGGGCATGTAAATGATGGCGTACTTCAATAAACTCTGCTGCATATTTGCTGGCTAATGCCTTGATTGTGGAATGCATGGGGCAAATGTACTACATCGTAATTATCATTTGCAGCAAGGCTGAATCGTGTGGTAATATATCGCCCCGATGGGGCTCTGTTCCGTTTATTGGATTTTATTCTACTGACATATCACCCCTCCGGGGTTGAGGAATTTATTTGAAATAATCAGGGTTCAATATCGTCTGTTTCACCGCCCCTGCCGGGTTTCACCTCGATGATGTCTTTCATGATGAAGACACCGCGGGGAAAATAGGTATTCATCCGTTTCTGGTAGGCTTCGGCATCTTTACGGTCTTTGAAATTACCGGCCTTTACCCGGAAGTAGGGCGACTGGTACCAGAGATATGCTTTCAGGTCGGGGAAGTATGTATAAACTTTTGTTTTCGCAGCCATCGCCTCATCCCGGTTGGTGGTGCTGATGATCATCAGGCGGAAACCTTTGTCGGTGCGGCGGGAATCCCGGCTGGTTACTTCATTGATAGTGGCCTGCTTTTTTACCAGCAGGTCGAGCCGGTGGTCTTTGTGAACTATAACAGAATTTGAGTCGGGCAGGTCTTTTCCTGTTGTATCCGTTTGCGCAACGGAACTGACAACAAAAAATAAAAGGATTGTTGCAAAAATGAATTTCATGTGTGGCATAAGGCTCAAATATCTTACCAATTTTTTTGTTTAAGGTTTAAAGTTTAAGGTTTAAGGTTGTTTAAATTTCGGGGCCTTCTATTTTTGATAATTTTTCAGTTTTGAAAAACTTTAAACCTTAGACTTTCAACTTTAAACAGTCCTAGTATCCTCCCCCCGCTCCGGCAATATTTTCCACCGGGTGCCAGGTGGTTTTTATTTCCTGGGTGTCCATAATAAAGTAGGGAGACTGTCCTGCATCGGTGTTCCAGTTCACTTTATCATAGAAACTGATGCGTTTCAGGTTCATGGCCGATTTTTCCCGCATCATTTTCTGTACTTCAGAATTGTTTTCACAATAAAGGGTTGCATTTACGTCCATATGTTCCACAAACCAGGAGGCGAGTTCGGCTGGTTTGCCTGTTAAAATATTGACAACGCCGCCCGGCAGATCAGAGGAGTTCAGCACTTCAGCGAATGTAACGGCACAAAGCGGTTTTGTTTCGGATGCCAGAACCACACAAGTGTTTCCCCCGGCGATAACCGGCGCTATCAATGATACAAGGCCCAGCAATGAATCGTTTTGCGGGGCAATAATGGAAACCACTCCTGTTGGTTCGGGTACTGAAAAATTAAAATGTGATGTAGCAACAGGATTTACAGAACTGAACAGTTGCTGAAACTTATCGCACCAGCCCGCATAATAGATCAAACGGTCAATGGCCAGGTTTAGCTCTTTCTCTGCTTTTGCTTTACTGGAATCCTGTTGGATGAGTTCATCTATAAACTGTGCTTTTCTGCCTTCAAGCATTTCCGCCATGCGGTAGAGGATATGGCTGCGGTTTAAGGCGGCCCTGTTGCTCCATCCGGTGAATGCCCCTCTTGCTGCAACAACAGCATCCCGGAAATCCTTCCTTGAACCGAGGCAAACATTGGCCAATTTTTTCCCGGCTGCATTGCTGGGAATGTAGTAACGACCGGATTCCGATCTCGGAAACTGCCCGCCTATATAGATCTTATAGGTCTTCAGCACTTCCAGCCGCCTGGAAGAAGATTTTTTCTCAAGACCATTTTCGCTGATACTGAGCGAAGATTTTTTAATTATTTTCTCCATCTTTTTATTTTTAGCAACGAATGGCACGAATGCCACGAATAAATAAATACATATCGATTGTCCCGGGCAATAGTTACCCACGGATTTCACAGATTAACAGGGATTGATTATTACTTTACTTTCTAATTCCTTATTTCTCATTTCTTATTCCTTATTCT